>CALKMT010000018.1 GCA_938091715.1 uncultured Litorivicinus sp. | reverse complement strand
GGGACACATTCGCAAATTTTGGGCCCCCAGCATGATTGCCAAACTGCGCCAGAACACCCAGGGCCTGTCGGACTTGGCTCGTGAATCCTTGGATCACGTATGAAAACCATGATTGGCGTCCACCTGACGCACCACGGCGGCATAGAGGCCCTGGACTACCGCATCGATCTGCCGGTACCCGAGCCCGCCGCTGATCAGGCCTTGATCCGCGTGTTGGCCGCCGGGGTCAACAACACCGACATCAACACCCGCATTGGTTGGTACTCAAAATCGGTCACTGGCGACACCAATGCCGGCGCCGCCGAAAGATTTGACGAGCCGGTCGCCGAGGATGCCTCGTGGTCCGGCGAACCCTTGGCGCTGCCGCGGATTCAAGGGGCCGACATTGCAGGCATCGTCCAGGCCGTGGGCTCACAGGTCGATCCGGGCTTGATCGGGCGGCGGGTCATGGTCGCCACCATGCAACAAGACCCGGCCTATCCGGACGACCCCTTTCGCACCTGGACCTGTGGCAGCGAGTGCGACGGTGGGTTTGCCCAGTACAGCGTCCAGCGGGCCGATCAAGTTTTTCCCGTGGACTGCGACTGGAGCGATGTTGAACTGGCCTCGATCCCCTGCGCCTATTCCACCGCCGAGGGCATGTTGACCCGGGCCCAGGTCGGGGCTGAAACGGTCCTGATCACCGGCGCCTCGGGAGGCGTTGGCTCGGCCGCCATCCAACTGGCCAAGCGCCGTGGTGCTCGGGTCATCGCCCAGTGCGGCGCGGACAAGCGCGATGCGGTGCTGGCCGTTGGGGCCGATCAGATCATCGAACGCGGCCAACATCCCAGCCAAGTCCTGGGCCAGGAAACCGTGGATGTGGTGGTGGATCTGGTAGCCGGCCCGCAATGGCCGGATCTGTTGGAGGTACTCAAACGCGGCGGGCGTTATGTGGCCTCGGGCGCCATTGCAGGCCCCATCGTCGAGCTGGATGTGCGGACCCTGTACCTAAAGGATCTGACCCTGATTGGATCCACCGCACAACCTAGGCAAGTGTTCGAAAACCTGGTCGGCTACATCGAGCGCGGCGAGATTCGTCCGCTGGTGGCCAGGACCTACCCGCTGGCGGACATTCGCCAAGCGCAGCAGGACTTTATGGCCAAAGCCTTTACCGGCAAGTTGGTGCTGATACCGCCTGGGGATTAACCCGCGACAATGGCGCGGATCTTCTCCAAGGTCGCCGAATTCACAGCAACGCCGCTTTGCTGGGCCTGGGCCCGCTTGGTGCCGCGGTTCTGACCCGGCAACCGAGTGCCCTCTTGGCTTAACACCGATTCGATCAAGACCCCGATCTGGGCCAGGGTCGAGCCACTGGCCAGACCCGGATCCAAGGCGATAAAGCACTGACCCGTGCCCGGCGGCCCACCGGCGGTGCCAGAAAATGGGCTGGCCTGGGTACCCAAGTTCGATCCGCTTAAAGCCGCGGCCAGGACTTCCACGATCAACGCGATGCCGACCCCTTTGTAGTCCCCCGAGGGCGCCATGGAGCCTGCCAATCCGGCGGCGGGATCGGTGGTCGGCTGACCCTGAGCATCCAGCGCCCACCCCAGCGGAATGGGTTGGCCTTCGCGGTTGTGCTTCATGACCTCGCTTTTGGCGATCACGCTGGCGCTTTGATCGATCAGGATGGACACCCCACCCTGGCCATCCGGTGTCGCCATCGAGATCGGGTTGGTGCCGACCACGGGCTTGGCACCCCCTGAGGGGGCAATCGATGCCGGCGCATTGGTAAAGCCCAAGGCGATCACGCCCTGACGGGCCATGCCCTGGGTATGCACGCCCAACACGCCGCAGTTGTACGAGTTTTTAATGCTCAAGACCGCGATGCCCTGATCCTTAGCCGCCTGGATCAGCGGGGCCATGCCGGCTTCGATCGCTGGATGGGCAAACCCGTTATCCGCATCGACCACCACCGAGGCCGGCTTGGGGGTTGTGACCTGAACCTGAGCGTCCCCTTTGACCTTGCCGCACTGGACGTGTTCGCAGTAAATCGGGATATAGGCCAACCCATGACTGGCCACCCCATCGGCCTCGGTATCGGCGGTGGCTTGCGCCAAATAGCGGGCGTTGTCAGGCGTCGTGCCCGCCGCCACCAGGGCGTCCATCGCCAGGGTTTGGATTGCGTCTAGGGATAGGGTTTCAGTGGCCATGTGGGGTCCTTGTTGGTTTGCGGTACTCGTTGTAGCACGCCCGGCGACAGGATCCAGAACCTGACTCGATTCAATAAAACTGTGACGCATTTTCGGGGGTTCCACTCGCAGGAACCCCTAGCCTAGTGATATCTGTAGTTCCCGAAAAGCCGGAGTGATAAGAAAAATGAAAACACGTGCAGCGGTCGCCCTCCAAGCGGGCCAGCCTCTTGAAATCATGGAAGTCGACCTGGAAGGCCCCCGCGAGGGCGAGGTCTTGGTCGAAATCATGGCCACCGGCATTTGCCACACCGACGAATTTACCAAGTCCGGCGCCGATCCCGAGGGGATCTTTCCCGCGATCCTAGGCCACGAGGGTGCCGGCATCGTTCGTGAAGTCGGACCGGGCGTCAAAGACCTAAAAGTCGGCGATCACGTGATCCCGCTGTACACCCCCGAGTGCCGCACCTGCGAATACTGCCTGAACCCGAAAACCAACCTGTGCCAGTCGATCCGCTCGACCCAGGGCCAGGGCCTGATGCCCGACGGCACCAGCCGCTTCTCGCTAAACGGCAAACCGATTTTCCACTACATGGGTACCTCGACCTTTTCTAATTTCACCGTGATGCCAGAAATTGCCGCGGCCAAGGTCAACAAGGACGCGCCCTTTGACAAGATTTGCTATATCGGCTGTGGCGTGACCACCGGCATTGGCGCGGTCATCAACACCGCCAAGGCCGAGCCGGGTTGCAACGCCGTGGTCTTTGGCCTGGGTGGCATCGGCTTGAACGTGATCCAGGGCCTGAAAATGATCGGCGCCAACATGATTGTGGGCGTGGACTTGAACGACGACAAAGCCGTTTGGGGTCAAAAATTCGGCATGACGCACTTTGTTAACCCCAGCAAGGTCGAGGGCGATCTGGTCGCTCACCTGGTCGAACTGACCGGCGGCGGCGCGGATTACAGCTTTG
>CALKMT010000017.1 GCA_938091715.1 uncultured Litorivicinus sp. | reverse complement strand
GAACCGGCGCGAATCTTGGATTTATGTTGTGGCAGCGGATGCTTGGGCCTGCTGGCCAGTCAGGTATGGCCCGACGCCGATGTGGTGTTGGCGGATATTTCCGAGCCGGCCTTGGCGATTGCCCAGCGCAATGTTGACCGGTACGACGCCCGTGCCCGGGTGCGAGTGGTCCAGTCGGATTTGCTGGATCAGTTAAAGGGCCAGGGGCCGTTTGATCTGATTATTTGTAACCCGCCCTATGTGGATCAGCGCGACATGAGCGACTTGCCCCAGGAGTATCAGCACGAGCCCCAGATGGCGCTGGCATCGGGTCAAGACGGGCTGGATCACTGGCGCCGGATCTTTAAAGATTTGCCTAACTTGATGGCGATCGATGCCTTATTAGTCGGCGAGGTCGGTAACTCTTGGCCTGCGCTCGAAGCGGCTTGGCCGCGCCTGCCATTGACCTGGCCGGAAACCGAAGGGGACGGCGGCGTGTTTGTCGTAGATGCACGAGGCTTGCGCGAAGGGCTATAATCCCGCGCCTGCACACAAGGATCACTATGTCTGGAAATACACTGGGTCGTCTGTTTAGCGTGACCACCGCCGGCGAGAGTCACGGCCCCGCTTTATCTTGCATCGTTGACGGGGTTCCTCCGGGACTGCCCATCGACGAGGCGGTCCTGCAGGTCGATTTGGATCGACGCAAACCCGGGTCTTCCAAGTATGTGACGCAGCGCCGGGAGGCCGACGAGGTACGCATCCTGTCCGGTGTGTTTGAGGGAAAAACTACGGGTACCTCGATCGGGTTGCTGATCGAGAACACCGATCAGCGCTCCAAGGACTACTCAAAAATTGCCGAGACCTTCCGGCCGGCCCACGCGGATTACGCGTACCAGCACAAATACGGTCACCGTGATTATCGCGGTGGCGGCCGCTCCAGTGCCCGAGAAACGGCGATGCGTGTCGCCGCAGGTTCGATTGCCAAGGTCGCGCTAAAAGAGCTATTCGGCGTCAGAGTGCGTGGCTGTCTGACGCGGATTGGCGATGTGCACTGCCAGGTCAAGGACTGGTCAATCGTTAACGACAACCCGTTCTTCAGCGCCGATCCGGATGCCATTCCCGCGCTTGAAGAACTGATGACTCAGATCCGTCGCGACAAGGATTCTATCGGGGCCGAGTTGATGGTGGTGGCTGACGGCGTACCCCCAGGCTGGGGCGAGCCCGTATTTGATCGTTTGGATGCGGATTTGGCCCATGCCTTGATGGGCATCAATGCCGTCAAGGGCGTATCGATTGGCGATGGCTTTGACGTGGTCGGTCAGCGCGGCAGCGAGCACCGCGACGAAATGACCCCCGAGGGTTTTAAGTCCAACCACGCCGGCGGCGTACTGGGCGGCATCAGCTCAGGCCAGCCCGTGGTGGCCCGTTTGGCCCTGAAGCCGACCAGCTCGATCCAGATTCCAGGCGACACCATCGACATTAACGGCAACCCGGCCGAGGTCATCACCACCGGCCGGCACGACCCCTGTGTTGGCGTACGCGCGACCCCGATCGCCGAGGCGATGGTGGCCATCGTGCTGTTGGATCATGCCCTGCGTCAGCGCGGTCAGAACGGACACATCAGCCAGCCCACCCCGAACATCGAAGGATGATTCAGGCGCCGGTCATCCGGCTGTCCAGCTTTTACGCGCTGTATTTCGGCGTTATCGCCGTAATGATCGCGTGGCAAGCGCCGTATTTCACGTCGCTTGGCTTTAGCCCGACCGAGATCGGCCTTCTGCTGGGCATGGCCGGCGGCCTAAAGGTCATCAGCCCCCTGATCTGGGGCTGGATTGGCGATCACATCCCTCAGCGCATTCTGATTATTCGCCTGGGTGCTGCCTTGTGCGCGGTGATTGCGTTGGCGCTGCCATCGGTGACTGGATTTTGGGCGCTGGCGTTGGTGTTGTGCAGTTTTAGCTTCTTCTGGGATGCCATCCTGTCGCAGTTTGATGCGGTGACCTTTGAACATTTGGGCGACGACGGCCGGGTGTGGTATCCGCGGATTCGTGGGGTCGGCAGTGCGGGCTTTGTTGTGCTGGCGATTGCCAGCGGCTATTGGTTTGATGCTTTTCCGATCGCTCATTGGCCTTATTGGATGCTGGGATTGGCCATGGTGTTGGCCGTTGTTAGTTTCTCGGTGCCAGGGCGCACGGTGACCCAGGCCGACGAGCCCTCTAGCGCAGGGTTTGCCGTGGCTGTTTTGGCCCCGGCGGTGGTGGGCTTTTTGGTTGCCGCGTTCTTGATCAAGATTTCCACCGCGCCATTGAATGTGTTTTTTACCCTGTACGCGATCGAGGGTGGCCACTCGCAGTTGGTGGCCGGCTGGTTGTGGGCGCTGGGGGTGATTTGCGAAGTCATCATCCTGGTGTTTATGAGCCACACGCTGGCGCGCTTTGACCCTCGGCGGTTGATGCTGTTGGCGTTGGCGGTGGCAATGTTGCGCTGGCCCCTGATCGCTTGGGGAATTGAATCTCTGCCGCTGATGATTTTCGCTGCCAGTCTGCACGGCATCACCTTTGGCGTCTTTCATGCCGGGGCGATGGAGTTTTTGCGCCAGCAGTTTCCTCGTCAGCAGTTGGGTAGGGGAATCGCCATGTACTCGACCCTAGGGTTTGGCGCAGCGAATATGCTGGGATCGCCGGCCAGCGGTTGGCTGTATGAGCAGGGCGGTGGGCAGTTGGCGTTTAGTGTCGCGGCCTGTGTCGCTGCGCTGGGGTTTATCTTGATGTATTGGCAGTTGAATCGCCGAGCCTAGTCGTCGGATTGGCGCTGGTGGCACTCCGGGTCTGGGTATTCAGGATCGTGCCAGTTATCCAACCACTCAAATACTTCAGTGCCTGTTAGATGAAGACCCGTACGCTGGAACTCTAGAAGTGATTC
>CALKMT010000016.1 GCA_938091715.1 uncultured Litorivicinus sp. | reverse complement strand
GTCGACAAAGTACTCTGCCCGGCCTCGGGCCTCTAACATCACTTTACTCAAGGCCCCAGGGGACTGGCTGAATGCGCTGCCCATGTGGTTATTGAATCCCACTGCGCCGGGCACGCTGTCGAATCCGGCTTTGACCCAGTGCCCGATCTGGGCCGCATCCATGTCCAGTGTCAGACCACCCTGGCCCAGGTATTTGCCATTTGACGCCTGCATTGGCAGGTGCAGCATGACCTCGTGGCCAAAGGCCTGAGCCCCGGTGCTCAGTGCCTCGGAGTGCTGGGTGTGGGGCAGAATCGCCACGGTCAAGGCAGCGGGTAATTCAATGGCGGCGTAACTGTCGCGCTCGCGATAGCCCAAATCGTCCATGATGATGGCCAATTTCGGGCGGAGTTTTTCACCGCTTTCGGTCATGCCAGCGCGGGCCAAGCCTGGGATTACGGCCGTCATGGCCAGCCATTCACGTCTGTTCATTGCAGGATGCTGATGCCTTTTAACATGTTGAGTGCTTCGGAAAGTTGGTAGTCATTTTCGGTCAGGGCGTTGGCCTCGGTTTCGCTCTCGATCAGGGCGTCCGTGGGGTTGTCCAGGCGCTTGTTCAGGTCCCGCTCGCGAAAGGCAAAGGGGTTTTCCTCAACGTCCAACGTGCCCTGCTCGACTCGGATGTCCGGCAGGATGCCGTTGTTTTGAATGGAGCGTCCCAAGGGGGTGTAGTACAGCGAAGTGGTCAGCTTTAGTGCGCTTTGATCCGGCAATGGCAGCAGGGTTTGCACCGATCCTTTGCCAAAGCTTTGGGTGCCCATCACAACCCCACGGCGCATGTCTTGGATCGCTCCAGCGACGATTTCACTGGCGCTGGCACTGCCCTCGTTGATCAGCACCACCAAGGGCACCTGGTCAAAGTTAAAGTCGCTGACCTTGGCGCGGAACTCCGTGCCCTGTGTGGCGATTCTGGGTTTGGTGCTGACCACCACGCCGCCATCGACAAAGGCATTAACCACGCCCACGGCGGCACCCAAGACGCCACCGGGGTTGTTGCGCAGATCCAGCACAACGCCTTGCAGCGGCGTTTGTTCATCCAGCGAAGTTAGGCGAGCCAGGGTTTCTGGCCCGGTGTCCTCTTGGAATTGGCTGATTCGAATCCAGGCAAAGCCGGGCTCGATAAATTGACCCCGTACGCTGGTGACACTGATCAAGGCTCGGGTCAGCTCAAAGGTCAGCTCTTCTCCGTTACGCATGATCTCCAGCGTCACGACACTGTCGACTGGGCCGCGCAACATCTCGATGGCCTCGCTTAAGGGCGTGCCGCGAATGTCCTGCTCATCAATCTTAAAGATCAGATCCCCAGGTTTCAGGCCTGCTTCTGCCGCGGGCGTGCCGTCAATCGGCGTGACTACACGAATCAAGCCGTTGTCCCGGGCCACTTCAATGCCCAAACCGCCGAACTCGCCCCGGGTGTCCTCGCGGATGTCTTCAAAATCGGTCGGCGGCAGATAGCTAGAGTGCGGATCCAGGTCGTTCAACATGCCCCGGATGGCGCTGTCCAGCAGAGCCTCGTCGCTGATTTCCTCAACGTAGCTGGATCGGATGCGTTCGAACACCTCGGCAAAGACTTGGATTTTTTCCAGCGGAACCTCGGCCAGCGCCGGCACAGGCAGCGCGAGGGGTAGTGCCAATAACAGTCGTTTCATGAGCATCCCAGGGTTGTCATGGCTTTGAGTCTGTCTCGAAATCCATGCATTAGCCAATGTTATCCGCGCTTTTTCAGCCAACTGACCGGGTCCAGCGGCTTGCCTTTGCGGTTGACGCCGAAAAAGACGCCAGTACTGGCCAATGAGCCAGTCGCCCCGGCCCGGCCAATCAATTCCCCGGCTGTGACCCGATCCCCACGCTCTTTGTTGAGGGTCTGATTGTGACCGTACAGGGTGGCATAGCCGTTATCGTGTTCGATCACCAACAACAAGCCGTAGCCCAATAGCCAGCCGGCATAGGCCACGGTCCCGTCCTGCACTGCGCGGATTTCCGTGCCCGCGGCTGCGCCGATGACCATGCCGGTCCAATTGCTTTGACCGTCCGAGCGCTTTTGACCGAAACCGCGCAACACCCGTCCAGTTGCTGGCCAGTCCAGGCGGCCTTTGGACTGAGCAAAGGGTTGCCCGGCCACAGCGCTGGGTTTGATGTTGTTAAGGACTTCGTTCAGGCGTTTGCGGTCGGCTTCAATGGCGGCCTGGCGCTTGGCGCGGGTGTCCAGGCTGCGCTCGAGCTTGGCCAACATGGTGTCCTGACGGGCCTGAGTCTCGGCCAAACGGCGAGTCTCGTCCGCCAAGTTCTGCACGTCACGTTCCAGGTCGGTGCGCTCTTCACTCAGCCGCCGCTCGGCACTGGCCAAACGCTTTTGTTCTACCTGCAAGGTTTCCAGACGGGTGCGTCGAGCTTGGGTCAGAAAGCGCAGGTATTCGACCAGGCGCGGGCCGGATTGTTGTCCTGCCAGGTCCAGGCGTGCCTCGGGGCCGGCTTGATAAAAGGCACGCAACTCCCGGGTTAAGCTGTCACGGAGCCGGGCCACGTCGTCGGCCTTGGCGGCCCGCTCTTCTTGCAACGCCTGAACGCGGCCCTCTTGCTCGTCGACCCTGCGTTGTTGGGAGGCCAGGTTTTGTTGCAGCTTTTCGATGCGACGTTTTAGGCGATTGACCTCGGCTTCGACCTGAGCCTTTTGTGCCTGTTCAGCTTTTTGCTCCGTCGCCAGGGCCTTGGCCTTGTCGGCCAGCACCTTGGGGTCCTCGGCCCCGTGTACGCCGAGTGCCAGTGTGAACAGGCAAAGCGCCAGGGGCCATTTCACAATAGCGGCTGTCCAGTCATTGCCGGGGGAATCGGCAAGTCCATTAGCTTCAGAAGCGTCGGCGCTACGTCTTGTAGGGCGCCGTCGGCCAGGGGTGCGCCATCGCCGAGTAAATACAGGGGAACCGGACCCGTGGTATGCGCGGTGTGTGGCTGACCGGTCTCGGGGTCACGCATCATTTCGGCATTGCCGTGATCGGCGGTGACCAAGCCTCGGCCGTTAACCTCGGCCAGGGCGCCGGCGACCTGTTGTACGCAGGTATCCAGGGTTTCGATGGCTTTGACCGCGGCGTCGAAGTTGCCGGTGTGGCCGACCATGTCGCCGTTGGCGTAGTTGCAGATGATCAGGTCGTATTCGCCGCTGCGGATTGCAGCGCACAGGCGATCGGTGAGCTCTGGTGCTGACATTTCAGGCTGCAAATCGTAGGTGGCCACGTCCGGGCTTGGGATCAAATCCCGGGTCTCGCCGGGGTACTCGGTTTCTCGCCCACCGGAAAAGAAAAACGTCACGTGTGCGTATTTTTCGGTTTCCGCGATCCGCAGTTGCGACTTGTTTTGCTTGGCCAGCCACTCGCCCAAGGTGTCATCCAGGGTCTGTGGGCCAAAGGCGACGCGCGCGGTTAGTGAGCCCGCATATTGCGTCAGGCTGGTGACCTGAATGGGCGGCAGGTTGCGTTCGAAACCGTCAAAGGACGTGTCGGTTAGCGCCTGGGTCATCTGGCGCGCTCGGTCGGGTCGGAAGTTCATAAAGACCACCTGGTCCCCAGCGGCAAAGGGTGCTCCGCCGTTGATCAAAGTAGGGGCCACAAACTCGTCGTTTTCATCCCGTGCATAGGCAGCCTCTAGGCCAGAAACGGCGTCCTGCGCCTGGTGCTCGGCCTGGCCATTGACGATCAGCTCGAATGCGGATTGGATGCGCTCCCAACGGTTATCCCGGTCCATGCCGAAGTAACGCCCGCTGATGCTGGCAATCGCGCCGTCACCGGTGGCCAGTGATTCGGCCGCCCGTTGCAAACTGGGCTTGGCCGAGCGGGGCGGCATGTCCCGTCCGTCTAAAAATGCATGCAGTCGAACCTTGATGCCTCGTTGCATGGCGCCCTGAGCCAGAGCTAGCAGGTGATCTTCGTGGCTGTGCACGCCTCCGGGCGACAGTAAGCCCAGGATATGCAGCGTGTGACCTTGCTCGCAGTGGGCCAAGGCGCGCTCGATTTCTGGGTTGGTCAAGAATTCACCGTCATCGATGGCCTTGGTGATCCGGGTGAAGTCCTGATAGACCACACGCCCGGCCCCTAGGTTCATGTGACCGACCTCGGAGTTGCCCATCTGCCCCTCGGGCAAACCGACCGCCAGGCCACTGGTCGCCAACTGGCTGGCATTGCCCTGTTCCAGTTGGTCAAAAAAAGGCGTTTTGGCGGCGTATACCGCATTATCAGCGGTTTCTTGGCGACGGCCAAAACCGTCCAAAATCAACAGGCAGGTGGTTTGTTTCGGGCTCATTACAACGTCCAGAGGGTCGAGGTGGGTAGTTTAACGATTGGGCGCCGACAGGGCCACGTTGACGTGTATACTGCACGCCAAAATTTACGACTGAACGAGCAATCATGATTGAGCAACTGATCGAATTCGTCACCAATAACCTGTTTCTGGTGGGTGCCTGGGTCATTGTCCTGGTTGGCTTTTTGTTGAATGAAAAGCGCCGGGCCGGGAAATCGTTGTCACCCACCCAAGCGGTCATTCGAATGAATCGCGAGAACGCCCTGGTGGTCGACGTCCGCGAGCCCAAGGATTACAAAACCGGCCACGTATCCGGCGCATTGAACTGGCCGTTAACCAAGCTGGATGAGTTCGTCAGCGAAGTGCCCAAATATTCCGAGCGCCCCATTTTGGTGGTCTGCAAGGTCGGTTCGTCAGCCGGTGCGGCGGTCAAGAAACTGTCGGCCGCAGGTCATCCAGACGTGTCCCGCATCGCGGGCGGCATGATGGACTGGACGGCGAATAATTTGCCGGTCAAGAAATAAGGAGTCTGTAATGGCCAAGGTTGAAATGTACACCACGGGCATCTGCCCGTATTGCCATGCGGCCAAACAGCTTTTTCAATCCAAAGGTGTTCGTTACACCGAAATCCGGGTCGACAAAGACCCAGCGAAACGCGCTGAAATGATGAAGCGCAGCCAGCGTCGAACGGTGCCGCAAATCTGGGTGGGCGACACCCATGTTGGCGGTTTCGACGAGGCGGCTGCTCTTGAACGTCAGGGCCGACTCGATTCACTACTTAAGGAGCAATAATTCATGGCCGATCCTCGGTTTAACATCGCGCGTATTTATCTAAAAGACCTGTCGTTTGAATCCCCCAAGGCGCCCGAGATTTTTGACAAGGGCTTCCAGCCTAAGTTGGGTCTGGACATGGACGTTGAGCACCGTCCCCTGCAGGACAACCTGCACGAAGTGGTCTTGAAGCTGACCGTGACGGTCAAGAACGAAGAAGACGTGGCGTTTGTGGCTGAAATTCAGCAGGCCGGTGCCTTTGTTGCAGAAAACATTGAAGACGGTCAGTTGGATCGTATCTTGAATGCGGTTTGCCCCAACATCTTGTACCCCTATGCTCGTGAAGCGATCGACAGCCTGGCGTTAAAAGGGACTTTCCCTGCACCGATGTTGGCGCCGATTAACTTTGACGCCTGGTATGACCAGAAGTTGGCAGCAGCAGAGACGCATTGATCGCTCGGCTCGGTGCAACCTGCGGTTGCAAGTCCGCCGAGTCGATCTAATGCGTCTGGCGATGGTAGTAGAGGGACCCACAGGGTCCCTTTTTTGTGGAGATCGAGTAAAAGGTTGTTGGGATTTAGAGGGATGGAAGTGGTCCCTTTTGTGTAGGGATTACCTACAAAGGGTTTTACCGGCTTTCCCTACCCAAACTCTCAGAACCCGGTCCGAGTAAACCCAACTGCCCGAACGAGCGGTCAATGCGTCTGGCGACCGCAGTAGAGGGACCCACAGGGTCCCTTTTTTGTGGGGATGG
>CALKMT010000015.1 GCA_938091715.1 uncultured Litorivicinus sp. | reverse complement strand
GCCCTCGGCCACCAGGGCTTCGTGGATCGCCCGGCCCAAACGGCCAAAACCGCACACCACCCATTGGCTTCCCTGAATCGGCTCGGGCACCTGAATACGAGTTTGGCTGGGATCCAACCAATGATCGGCCAACGCGTAGTGAACCGGGCGAGTCACCCGAAGCGCCAAGGACCGGGCAAACAAACGAAAGGGATCCAGCACATGATCGGTGCCAAAGCTGAGTAAATTGCGGGTCGTGTCGTCGTGCTCAGAGCGCACAAATAACTCTTTATCGGGCGCCAACAATTTAATCGCCGTGGCTACCCCTAGGTTGGATCGATCGCTGTCGGTCAGAACCACCACCGCCACACACTGGCCCCGCAAGGCGCCCGCATCCGCCAGCACCTGGGGATCCGCGCCATCCCCGACGTGTCCCAGGATCGGGGCGCGGTAGTTCATGGCATCGATGTGCTGAATTTTTAGCGGATTCCGATCGATGACCACGCAGGGAATTCCATAGTCCGTCAGGTAATCCACAACACGGATGCCGGTCTGACCATAGCCCACGATGACCATGTACTTGTGGCCCAACCCCCTAACCTGACGGCGAAAGCGCCAGGTTGAAAAAGCTCGCTTGAAGGCCGTGGATTGCACTGCCGTGATAAAGCCGCCGGCGAAGGCCAACCAACACACCACCACTCCATGCGCATAAACCAACATGAACAGGCGTTGATAGTCGTTAAAGGGCACCGGAAATTCACCAAATCCGATCGTGGTCCCGGTAATCGCCACCATGTACAGCGCATCCAACGGCGACATGCGAAACGTCCCGTCCGGACCGTCCGCGGGAATGGACCAGAACACCAGAGTGCCCAGCAGATAAGCCAAACCCAACAGCAGGATAAAAGGTCGCATCCGGGTGTACAGAATCCGCCCCCAGTGCAGGGACTCGGAATGGGCACGAAGACGTTTTCTCACAGGCTACCTATGCTCATTATTTAAAAAACACTATCAGACTAGGCCGGCAAACGCGCCAATCGCGCCGGCACATCCCGCAGATGCCCAGTTTTGATCCAACACACCAAGCCCTGATCACCCGCCTTGATTGCCATCGGCTTGGCTGCGCATACCCGCACCCAATCCCCGGGGGCCCATGCCTCGCTCGAGCCCGACAGCACCCAGCATTCGAAACCCTCGACCGCGGGACGCTGAATGGATTGACCTGGCTCGAGCACCAGCAATTCCACCCGCTCGAACCCGTTGTCACACAGCAGGTGCGCGTTGAACTGCGTGCGAACCACGCAGGACTCGCTATCCCCTGGGTAGAACTGCCACAGCTTGACCAAAATAGTGCACCCGTTCAGCGAGCCTGGCGTGTGTCGGGTACCCGGGGCGTTGCGCACATAGGTGCCGGCGGGGTAATCGCCGTTCTCGTCCTGAAACACCCCCTCCAGGACCAGGAACTCCTCGCCACCGCCGTGGGTGTGAGCAGAAAATTGGCTGCCCGGGGCGTAACGCACCAGGCTGGTCGCCCAGGCCACCTCGCCACCCACCCGATCAAGCATAATCCGAGAGACACCGGGCATGGGCGAAGGAACCCAGGGCTGATCACCGGTGCGGATGTGAACCGGCGCCTGAAAATCCCCGTGGATTTTCACTCGGTTCGAGCCTGCAATAAGGGCTCAGCGGCCACGGTCTCGCGCAACCAGGTAACAAACAGCTGAACCCGTGGGTTGGCCAGGGCGTGACCGGCAAATACCAACCAGTACGCGCTGTTGCCCCGGATCGAATGACCGACACTGACCAGTCGTTGGCTGTCCAGCTCGTCACGTATTAATAAAGGATCCGCCAAGGTTAAGCCCATACCGCCGATGGCCGCCTCGACCGCTGGGCTGTTGTTTTGAAACGCCATCTTGTGGGGCCGCGGACCGGTCAGGCCCAGGGCCTGGTCCAAATAGTATTCCCACTCCCCGGGACGGGTGGCCACGTCCAATAGCGGCAAGCGAGCAATGTCGGCGGGCTCGCTGACCCGACTGGCTAGGCCGGCACTGGCCACCGGCGTCAAGGACTCGCGAAACAAGCATTCATAGTTCTGGGTGTCCGCAGGCTCCGAACCCAAGCGAATCATGATGTCCACGTCTGGGTCGTCAACGTTGCCGGCCTGGGTGGTGGCAATCACCTCGAGCTCAATCTCGGGATGATTAACCTCAAAGTCGGACATCCGAGCCATCAACCAGCGGGTGGCCAAAAACGGCGCCACCGCCACTCGCACGCTTTGCCGCTTGCTGGCCACCAAGACTTCGGTCGTGGCCTGGTCAATCATGCGCAGACCTTCCATGGCGCGCTCGGCGAATCGCTCGCCCTGGGGCGTCAGTCGAACCTCGCGAATGCCGCGATGGAACAGCAAGACGCCCAGATAGTCTTCCAGCGCCTTGACCTGATGACTGACTGCTGAGGGCGTGACGTTCAGCCAATCGGCCGAGGCTTTGAAACTGCCCAGCCGCGCACTTTCAACAAATGCCCGCACGGCCTTTAACGAGATACCCTGCACCCTTCCGCGTGAGATAAACTCACTCATAGTTCAATTTATATCCTTTGTCAGGTTTGCTGGATTCGCCCATTATTCACCCATCGAGACAGCGACGGATTGCAGTCTCAACCAATTTAGTACTGGCGCTCTAGCGACATTACACCCGATTTCCAGACGCCTCAACTTTGGAATTATTCGTAGCCCGCTTGAATCAAGTGGGCTTTTTTTTGCCTGAAATATTTACACCAGTCGTGCCGTTCGAGCGGACACAAAAAAGCCCGCACAGGGCGGGCTTTTATCTGGACTTGCGCGTTACGCCACGGGATGCGAAACGCCGGCCAGTGAGGCTTCGGTCTGGTCCAACAGCAATTCTTCCACCGCCGCCTTTTCAGAACGCAGCTCTTCGTCGGTGTGGGTCATCAGGCCACGGCTGAAATCGCTGATTTCGATGCCCTGAACGATCTTGTAATCACCGCCCTCGCAGACCACGGGGAAGGAGTACACCACGCCAGGCTCGATGCCATAGGACCCATCTGACGGCACCGCCATTGAGACCGTCTTGCCCTGAGTACCCAGCACCCAGTCATGGATGTGGTTGATCGCAGCTTGTGCCGCTGAAGCCGCTGACGAAGCGCCACGGGCGTCGATGATCGCCGCGCCACGCTTAGCCACTTGCGGGATGTACGTGTTTTCGTAGTAATCACGCTCGATCAGATCCAA
Organism: uncultured Litorivicinus sp.; assembly: GCA_938091715.1. Lineage (GTDB taxonomy): Bacteria > Pseudomonadota > Gammaproteobacteria > Pseudomonadales > Litorivicinaceae > Litorivicinus. The sequence goes on along the minus strand of CALKMT010000015.1, from coordinate 13,321 downwards.
CGCGGGCTTGCCAGCAATCGTGCAGCCATGCAGGTCGGGATACTGAGTCGGGCTGTGGTTACCCCAAATGACTGCGCCGTCAACGTCGCTGGACGCTGCACCGACTTTGTCAGCCAAGATGCCGACTGCACGGTTATGATCCAAACGCGTCATCGCGGTGAACTGACGGGGGTCCAAATCCGGTGCATTGCGCGCGGCAATCAACGCGTTGGTGTTGGCCGGGTTGCCCACGACCAAGACTTTAACGTCCTTAGAGGCGTTGTCGTTCAGAGCCTTGCCCTGACGGCTAAAGATTTGAGCATTGCCCATCAACAAATCCGCACGCTCCATGCCCGGGCCACGAGGCTTAGCACCGATCAAGAACGCAATATCAGCGTCTTTGAATCCGTCTTCCGGGTTGTCAGCCGTCTGGATACCAGCGACCAAGGGGAATGCACAGTCGATCAGTTCCATAACCACGCCTTCGAGGGCGCCCATGGCAGGAGGAATTTCCACCAATTGCAAAATTACTGGCTGATCTGGGCCGAGCAGCTCGCCGGCGGCAATTTTAAACAGGATGGTGTAACTGATAGCTCCGGCTGCACCGGTGACCGCTACGCGAACGGGTTGCTTCATGCGTTTCTCCTTGGGAGACCGGTTTGATTGCCGGTCGTACACTCATAGCATCGGGTCTGATGCCAATTCCGGCGCGGATTCTAGCAAATCCATCGTGACATTCCCAAGTCACCACGAACCCACATTAGTCTTAGCTGCCGGTCTGCTGGTGGATCCATTGACCGATTTCGGTCAACTGTTCCGGCAACACGGAATGGGCCATCGGCCAAGTACGATAGCTCGGCGCAAAGCCCAGTTGATCGAATCGATCCCGCGTACGCTGACCCAAGGATTCCGGCACGACTGCGTCCTGAACCCCATGATGAATCGCCAAAGGTGTCTCGACCGATCCGTTGTGGGTCAGGGCTTGATCTAAGTCCGGCGAGTAGGTCGACAGCGCCAGCACCCCAGCCAGTTGATGGGGATAGCGCGCCAGTACATGCAACGCAACCGCCCCGCCTTGACTAAAGCCGACCAAAAAAATCTGGTCCAGCGCAATGCCCTGGGCCCGTTGCTCCTCAATCAGCTCAATCACCTCCGCTGCGGAGGCCTCAATGCCGGCCTGATCGATTTTACGCTCCAGCGTCATCTCGTAGATGTCATACCAGGCGCGCATGGCCATTCCACCGTTCACCGTGACCGGCTGAATCGGCGCGTGGGGAAAAATCAAACGGGTCGGCCGACGCAACCCGAGCAAAGGGATAACGGGCACAAAATCATTACCGTCGGCACCCAAACCGTGCAGCCAGATAATGGCCTGTTGCGGGTTTTCGTCGGTTTCTTGGATAACGCGTTCTAGCATGGCTCAAGCTCGCACCTGTGAGTTTCGGCCGGTATAGTGCCCCAAAATTTAGGACCTTGCAGATGCATCTAGTGCTTGGCGTTGTCAGCGCCCTCCTTTTGGTATTCCTGACGCTGTTGTCTGGCTTGCCCGCCGCCGCCATGGGTTTAGTCAAGCTGGTAGCGCCCAGCACAGGGCGATTTTTCGCCCCGGCGTTTGAGTTTTTGGTGTCCATTTGGGCACGTGGATTTTGTGGCTGGCTGGGCCTGTTTGGACCCAAGATTCAAGTCCAACGCGAGGGGGATTTTGATCGCCAAACTAACTATTTGCTGGTCAGCAATCACCAGACCTGGGTCGATATCTTTGTGCTCTTAATTGGCACCGACAAGACCATCCCCAGCACGCGATTTTTCATGAAGCGGGAGCTGTTGTGGATTCCCCTGGTCGGTTTCGTAGCCTGGTCGATGGACTTTCCGGTGATGCGCCGTTACAGCCGGCAATACCTGGCCAAGCACCCCGAAAAGCGCGGCCAAGATCTGGCCACCGTGCGCAAGTCCTGCGAAAAATTTAAACAGATACCGGTCACCGTGGTGAATTTCTCAGAGGGTACGCGCAACTCGCCGGAAAAAATCCGCCAAGCCAACAGCCGATTCACGCACCTGTTACCGCCCAAAGCCGGCGGCGTCGCCACGGTGCTAGCCGCGGTTGGGGATCACTTGGATTACGCCTGTGACTGCACCATTGACTACCCTGATGGCGTTCCTACCTTCTGGGATTGGATGTGTGGCCGAGCGGGGCGGATGAACCTGCACATGCGGGTGGTGGATCTGCCCGACGTTCAAGACCTGGGCAAACAGAATCAAATCTCGGCGGACAGCCGAGAAAAGGTTAAAGCGTTTTTAGAGGCCCTGTGGACCGCCAAAGATCAGCGGTTAAGCCAGGGGTAAACCAGCCTGCGAAACAGGCTGGTCCAACGTATTTACGCGTAAACCGGGAAGCGAGCACACAAGGCCTGGACCTTGGCAGCCACGGCCTCGATAACCGCTTGGTCTTCTAGATTATCCATCACGTCGCACATCCAGCCGGCCAGCTCGGTGCAATCTGACTCTTTAAAGCCTCGGGTGGTCACAGCAGGCGTACCGACACGGATACCGCTGGTAACAAAGGGGCTCTGCGGATCGTTGGGAACCGAGTTTTTATTAACCGTAATGTGGGCATGGCCCAGGGCCGCATCGGCCGCCTTGCCAGTAATGCCTTTGGCCACTAAAGACACCAACATCAGGTGATTTTCGGTGCCTCCGCTGATCACGTCGTAGCCACGTGACATAAACACTCCCGCCATGGCCTTGGCGTTTTTCTTGACCTGCTGCTGATACGACTTGAACTCCGGCTCCATGGCTTCTTTGAAGGCCACGGCCTTGGCCGCAATCACATGCATCAACGGACCGCCCTGCCCACCGGGAAAGACGGCCGAATTCAGCTTTTTCTCGATCTCGGGGTTTGAGCGGGCCAAAATCAGGCCACTACGGGGCCCGCGTAGCGTCTTGTGCGTCGTGGTAGTGACCACGTCAGCAAAGGGAATCGGGCTTGGGTATTCGCCCGCGGCTACTAAGCCGGCAAAGTGGGCCATGTCGACCAACAGATAGGCTCCGACTTCATCGGCAATTTCCCGGAACTTGGCAAAATCCAAGACCTGTGAGTAGGCGCTGAAACCGGCAATGATCATCTTGGGCTGGTGCTCGACTGCCAGCTGACGGATCTGGTCGTAGTCCACGAATCCTTGCTCGTCGATACCGTACTGAACCGCGTTGTAGCTCTTGCCAGAAAAGTTTACGTGCGAGCCGTGGGTCAGGTGACCACCGGCATCCAAACTCATGCCCAACACCGTGTCGCCGGTATTCAACAGGGCCAAAAATACCGCCGCATTGGCCTGCGAGCCTGCGTGCGGCTGAACGTTCGCGTAATCCGCGCCAAACAACTGCTTGGCCCGTTCAATCGCCAGATCCTCGGCCACGTCAACATGCTCGCACCCGCCATAGTAACGCTTGCCCGGATAACCCTCGGCGTATTTGTTGGTCAATACGCTGCCCTGTGCTTCTAGGACACGGGGGCTGGTGTAGTTTTCGCTGGCAATCAACTCAACATGGTCTTCTTGACGTTGAGCTTCGGCTTGCATGCTGCTCGCCAGTGCGGGGTCGTACTGAGCGATTGACGAAGTGTTGGAAAACATTCCACGGTCTCCTGTTGTGGCGGCCAAATTAAAGGCGTGGAGTATATTAGATTTGCGGGGGCAACGCCCACCTGCGTTTTTCCGCCAATCGCCCCCTTGAAAGCGACCAAAACAACGTCACACTAACGCCATCAATCATAGGATCCCGCGCATGTCTGAATTACGTTTTAGCGAAGAGCACCAATGGGCCGACGACGACCATGGTGTCGTAACCGTTGGCATCAGTGAATTTGCCCAGTCCGAGCTGGGGGATGTCGTATTTGTCGAGCTGCCCGACGAGGACATCGAAGTGCAAGCCGGCGAGCGCATCGCAACGGTGGAATCGGTCAAGACCGCCAGCGAAGTCTATGCCCCGGTCAGTGGCCGCATCATCAACGTTAATCGGGATTTAGACGACGCCCCAGAGGCAATCAACGAGGATCCCGAAAGCTCGGCCTGGTTCGTCAAAATCGAGATGAGCGATCCGGCGGAGTTGGACAGCCTGATGACCCTGGAAGAATACCTGGATCACGTGGGCGACTGAGCCCGCTCGGCGCGATATACTCAGCAGATGAACGAAAAGAAAATCGCCTCGGGCGCGAAACATGTCACCCCCGACGGTATCCGGGCCATTAAGAACGGCCAAAAAGACCAAGCCGATGCGGTCGCTCCACGGGGCGACAAGCCCGCTTGGTTGCGCTTTCAGGCCGCCGGCGGCGAAACCTACACCAGCGTAAAAAAACTGGTCAAAGAGCACCGCCTCAGCACGGTCTGCGAAGAAGCCATGTGCCCCAATATTGGCGAATGCTGGAGTGCCGGCACGGCGACCATCATGCTGATGGGCAGTGTGTGCACCCGGGCCTGCAAGTTTTGCAGCGTCGATACCGGCAACCCCAAGGGCTGGCTGGATCAAGACGAGCCGAAAAACACGGCCGAATCGGTGGCCATTATGGGTCTCAAATACGTGGTCCTGACCAGCGTCAACCGTGACGACCTAGAGGACGGCGGTGCCGGACACTTTGCCGATGCGGTGCGGGCGATCAAGACGCGCACACCCGAGACCGCTGTCGAGGTCCTGACCCCCGATTTTCAAGGCGTAATGCGCGACGTCGAGACCATCGTCGACTCTGGCATCGAAGTGTTCGCGCAAAACGTCGAAACCGTTGAGCGCTTGACGCACCCGGTGCGAGACCCCCGGGCCAGCTATCAACAAACCCTGGACGTTCTGGCACATGCCAAACGGCACCGCCCCGAGATGCTCACCAAAACCTCGGTCATCCTAGGATTGGGCGAGACAGAAGACGAGATCCGGCAAGTCCTGACCGACTTGAAAGCCCATCAGGTCGACATTGTGACCTTTGGTCAATACCTGCGCCCGACCAAGAATCACCTGCCGGTGGCCCGCTATGTCACCCCCGACGAGTTCGCCCTATACCGCGAGTGGGGCCTGGATATGGGATTTTTGGAGGTCGTCAGCGGCCCCATGGTGCGCTCTAGCTACCGGGCGGAACAGGCCCTGGCCAAAAACAATGCGGGCATTAACAGCAATCTGATCCCCAGTGTGACGCTTTAAACCGTCACAAATTCGTCGTGTTGTGCCCGCAGCTCCTTGGCCATCAGGCGCAACGCGTTCTCTAGGGTGTCGCGGTTGTAGGCCGGTGACAAACACAGCCGAATGCAGTCCGGCGCTGGGCCGGCACCAATCCAAAAGGGCGCGCCCTGCCCAACTTTAATGCCCTGCTCTAGCAGCCGTAGGCCCAGCACCTGACTCTGCCCGGGGCGCTCCATTTGCAGCCACAGGTAAAAACACCCAGGCTCCGGACGGTGGGCCAGCCACGGCGCCAGGTAGCGAATGGCCAGCTCCTGACGGGCCTGCATTTCACTGCGTTGCCATTCCAGCAGCGCACCGGCTTCGCCGCTCTCCATCCACTGACCGACCAAATGGCACAGCAACGGGGGCACCATCCACGCATGCAACTTGATGGCGGTGGCGAACTGATCTCGATGCGAGGCTGGCACCCGGATCGCCCCCAAGCGTATTCCCCCCGCCAGCAATTTCGCGGTACTAAACACTGTAATGGTGCGATCTGGCGCCAGCTCGAACATGGCGGGCGGCTTGTCCCGGCCGATCACGGTATGCACCGAGTCCTCGATAATCCAAAAATCGTACGCCTCGGCCAACAGGGCCAAGCGCTGGCGGGCCATGCTATCCAAACTCACCCCGGTTGGGTTGTGAAAATCCGGTGTGACGTAAACCGCATCAATGCGCTGTTGCTTGGCTCGACCTTCAATCGCGTCGACGTCCAATGCGCCGTTCTTAAGCGGAATCGCGACCAATTTCAGCGAGCGCATGCGGGCCAAACCGACAATGCCCAGATAACCAATCTCGGCCGTGGCCAGGTGCCCCTGGTCACGCAGCAGCACATCACAGGCCAAGGTCAATCCGTGCTGCCCGCCCATGGTCAACAGCAACTCATCGGGACTGACCGTAATGCCACACAGATCCATTAGACCTGCCATGGCCTGGCGGGCTCGCCATTCACCGCTGGCATGATGGTATTGCACGGCATCATGCAGCACGTCGGTTTGGTCGGTCATCTGCTGCAAGGACCGGCCAAGAATGTCAGCCCGGCGGGGATTGGGTGGTGCAATGCTGATCGACAGATCCAGCAAATTTTGCGGCGCGCGGCCTTGCTGGGGAAATGGCGTGAAGCCCTGCCCACGCAGCGCAACAAAGGTGCCGGACCCGACTCGGCTTTGCAGAAACCCCTCGCGCATTGCCAAGGCATACGCCTTGGTGACCACCCCCACGGTGATCCCCAATTCGTCAGCCATGGCTCGGTGGGTTGGCAATCGAGCGCCCACCCGTAAATCCCCTGCCTCGACCGCCGATACAATGGCCTGATACAGCGCTCGATACTTAGGCAGTTTGGGGTCTAACGCCGGCAACCAATTCATACTTTGTAGCGCTTAATTTTAAAAATTGATCGCCATACAAACACCGCCCCTGGGAAATTGCAACGCACAAAAAAGCCCCTGCAAAGCGCACTCTGCAGGGGCTGATCGGCAAGCGCAGAATTAAGCGTTCGCTTTTAGCTCCAACCGGCGACGGTGCAATACCGGCTCGGTGTAGCCCGAAGGTTGACTGACCCCCTGCAACACCAACTCTTTGGCAGCCTGAAAGGCCACGGATCCCGCTAAATTGCTGGCCATCGGCTGGTAAGCCGGATCGCCGGCATTTTGCTCGTCGACCACACCCGCCATGCGCTCCAGGGTCTCGATCACCTGCGCCTCAGTCACAACGCCGTGGGTTAACCAGTTGGCCATGTGCTGTGCACTGATACGCAGTGTGGCACGGTCTTCCATCAGTCCAACGTTGTTGATGTCCGGCACTTTAGAGCAGCCGATGCCCTGGTCTACCCAACGCACCACGTAGCCCAGGATGCCCTGAGCGTTGTTGTCCAGTTCGGCCTGTTTGTCGGCATCGCTCCAATGGGGATCCGCAGCTACCGGGATGGCCAGGATGTCATCCAAGCTGGCTCGGGGCCGCGACTTCAACTGATCCTGCACGTCGAACACGTTGATCGCGTGATAATGCATGGCGTGCAGGGTAGCCGCTGTGGGAGAGGGAACCCAGGCACAGTTAGCACCGGCCAGGGGGTGGCCTTTTTTCTGCTCGATCATGTCGGCCATCAAGTCCGGCATGGCCCACATGCCCTTACCGATTTGTGCGCGACCCTGCAGCCCGCATTCCAATCCGATATCAACGTTCCAGTTCTCGTAAGCAGCAATCCAGGCCGCGCCCTTCATGTCAGCCTTGCGAATCATCGGGCCAGCGTGCATCGATGTGTGCATTTCATCGCCGGTACGATCCAGGAAGCCCGTGTTAATGAACACTACCCGCTGGGTCGCCTCGGCAATGCAGGCCTTCAAGTTGACTGTGGTGCGTCGCTCTTCGTCCATAATGCCCATTTTCAGGGTATTCGCTGGCAAGCCCAGCAGAGACTCGACGGCGGCGAACAAGCGATTGGCAAAGGCCACTTCTTCGGGGCCATGCATCTTGGGCTTGACGATATAAACACTGCCCTGACGGCTGTTGGTGTCGGTGTCACGATTCAAATCGTGCATGGCACACAACACGGTAAAGATGGCATCCAAGATGCCCTCGGGCACTTCGGCGCCGTTGCCGTCCAAGATCGCCTCGTTGGTCATCAAATGCCCGACGTTGCGGACAAACAATAGCGAACGCCCGGGCAACTTCATTTGCGAACCATCGGCGGCGGTGTATTCGCGATCCGGATTCAAGGCACGGGTAAAGGTCTGGCCACCTTTGGTGACTTGCTCGGTCAGATTACCGGCCATCAGCCCCAACCAGTTGCGATAAACCTGAACCTTGTCCTCGGCATCCACTGCGGCGATGGAATCTTCACAATCCATAATGGCCGTTAGGGCGCTTTCCATCAGCAGGTCTTTGACACCTGCCGGATCCGCGCTGCCGATCTGATCGTTGCGGTCGATCTGAATCTCGACGTGCAACCCGTTGTTGACCAACAACACCGCCTCGGGGCTGGCGGCATCGCCGCGGAAGCCAGCAAACTGAGAGGCATCCGCCAAGGCAGGAGACAATCCACCGTCCACCACGCTGTAGGCGGTTACGTCGGCATGACTGCCTGCGGCCAGAGGAAAGTTCTCGTTCAAAAAGCCCTTGGCATAGTCGATGACCTTCTGACCGCGCACTGGGTTGTACTGTGCGCCCGCAGCCGCTCCATCTTGGTCGCTGATCGCGTCCGTGCCGTACAGGGCGTTGTACAGGCTGCCCCAGCGGGCATTGGCGGCGTTCAGTGCAAAACGCGCGTTCATGACCGGTACGACCAGTTGGGGACCGGCAATGCGGGCCACTTCATCGTCGACATTTTCTGTGCGGACTTGCACGGTTTCTGGCTCGGGCAACAAATAGCCAATGCTCTGCAAAAAGGCTTTGTACGCCTCGGCATCGTGCGCTTGACCTTGACGGGCTTTATGCCATTCATCAATTTGCTGCTGAATCACTTCGCGCTTTTCTACCAGCGCCTTGTTGACCGGCGCCAATTCGTGAATCAGGGCCTCGACGCCAGCCCAAAAATCCGCGCTGTCCAGCCCGGTTCCCGGTAAAGCTTGCTGATTCACAAAGTCAAAAAGTTGTGTGGCGACCTGAAGTTGGCCGACCTGAGTACGTGCGGTCATTGCGCGCTCCTATTCAAAGTTGCGGAGAGTGTAATAAAAAATGGAATGGCATTCCATAAAATGAAATGCCGATCGTTCAGGCTATGGACCAAATCACAAAGGCTTGGGCGAAGTCGCCGTCATCGCTCAGCGACAGATGCCAAACGCCCTGCCCTTGACTGGTTTGCTTGGCCGCGCCTGCCAGTTGCAAAGTCGGCGCACCCTCAGGCGTATGCCCGGTGACAAAATCGTGGAAACCAGCCTGCGCGCCAATACCGCAACCCAATGCCTTGGCGGCTGCCTCTTTAGCCGCCCAGCGCTTGGCCAGCCAACTCGCGGTCATCGGGTTGGGCGCGTCGGCTTGCTCAAGCGGGCTCAACACCCGCTCAACAAACCTGGCGCCACTGGTATCCAAGGCCTTTTGAATCCGTGAGATCTGCGCCAGGTCGGTGCCGATGCCTAAAATCATGCCCGATCAATCGCCTCGCGCATCTCGGCCACGGCCCGATCCAGGCCGACAAACAATGCTCGGGCCACGATGGAGTAGCCGATATTTAACTCGTGAATTCCCGGTAACCGAGCCACCGGACCGACATTGGATAAATCCAATCCATGCCCGGCATTCACCACCAGCCCCAGCGCACGGGCATGGGACACGCCCTGGGCCAATACTTCGATACTTTCTCGGCCCTCGGCATAGGCCCCGGTATGCAACTCAACGGTTGGCGCGCCCACCGCCACAGCGGCCTCGAGCTGTGCCGGATCTGGGTCGACGAACAAGCTGACATCGATCCCCGCAGCCGACAAACGCTCGACCGCGGCCTGAATTTTTGCTTGGTGGCCAAACACATCCAGCCCACCCTCGGTGGTCAGCTCTTCACGTTTTTCAGGTACCAGGCAGCAGTGCGACGGTCGAACTTCGCAGGCGATCGAGACCATTTCATCGGTCACCGCCATTTCAAAATTCAAATGCGTGGCAATGGATCGTGACAAGGCGCGAATGTCTTCGTCCCGAATATGGCGACGGTCCTCGCGCAGATGCGCGGTAATGCCATCGGCCCCATGGGCTTCCGCGATCAGTGCGGCGTCGACCGGTGACGGCGTATCGCCACCCCGGGCATTCCTGACAGTGGCGATGTGATCGATATTGACGCCCAGTAGCACCCGACTCATTGGCGAATTCCTTTTAACAGTTGCCGCGATTGCAGCGGCTTGGTTCCTAATAGTGATTGCAGACGCGCGCGATTCAAGCGCTTGGCGGCATTCAATACCGCCGGCGAAGAAAATTCCCGTGCCTGGACCTGGCAGAGGGTGCTGCCAAGAAAGGCATCCGAGGCGCCGGCCGCGGCCAATCGGGGGCCGGTTTCGGGGTGCACCCAATAATGCGCTTCGGCCTCGACTGGGGTGCCATCGGACAGATGCGCAACTGACCAGCTAAAGCCCAAGGCGGCCAGGAGCTGCAGCTCAAATTCACGCAAGGTTGATTCGATATGGCCCCGTTTTAGCTGCACAAGGGCCTGGCTGTAGTCGGACAACAGCGACGGGTTTGGGTCCTGCTCTGGCAACAGGCGAACGCACAACTCGTTGATGTACAGCCCACAAAATAACTGACGTCCATCCAGTGCGATGGCAGGCCCAATGGCCTCGATGGATTTAAGCGTACGCAGGTCCCGAACCGGGCCCAACTCGACCATCAGCGGCACAAAGGGGGACAACAAGGCATCCCGCCCACGGCCACGAATCACGCAACGTTGACGGCCTTGGGCAGTCAGTACTTCGACCAGCGCGCTGGTCTCTCGGTAGGGTCTACGGTGCAGAACCCAGGCCGATTCCACTACGGATCCTTGTACCCAAGCTGAGCCAGTGCCGCTTCGTCATCGCTCCAGCGATCGCGCACCTTGACCCATAGCTCCAGGTGCACCGGCAGGCCTATTAGTTCGACCGCATCCAAGCGAGCTTCGGTGCCGATTTGTTTCAATCGCGAGCCTTGCTGGCCAATCAAAATCGGCTTTTGGCTTTTGCGCTCGACATAAATGCAGGCATGGATAAAGCAACGCTCGGGGGTTTCCTCGAACTTTTCAATTTCCACCGTGGTGCGATAGGGCAGCTCGTCTCCGCACTGACGGACCAACTTTTCACGCACGATTTCGGCGACCAAAAAGCGCAAGCTTTTGTCGGTCAACTGATCCGGGTCGAACATAAACGGACCCGCGGGAATGCGCTGTTTCACCAAGTCCATCAGGACGTCCTGATTGAAGCCCTTCAGCGCCGACAAGGGCACAATCTCAGCCTTGGGAAAGCGCATTTGCATCTTTTCGGCGACCGGCATCAATTTGGCCTTGTCGTGCACCTGATCAAACTTGTTCAGCGCGATGATCAGGGGCTTGCCGGACTCGCGAATCTGTTTTTCAACGTAGGCGTCTTGGTCGGTGAATTTGTCGCGCTCTAATAGCCACACGACCAGATCCACATCCTGCAGGGCATTACTGGCCGCCTTGTTCAGATAACGATTCAGTGCGCGCTTGCCGCCGGTGTGAATCCCTGGGGTATCCACAAACACCACCTGAGTTTGTTCCTCAGTCCAGATGCCCATGACCTGGTGTCGCGTGGTCTGTGCTTTGCGGCTGGTGATCGACAGCTTTTGGCCGATCAAGTGATTCATCAGGGTGGACTTGCCCACGTTCGGTCGACCGACAATGGCCACCGTGCCGCACTGGGTATCAAATTCTGTCATTGACCAAGGGCCTCCAATGCCGCCTGTGCTGCCATTTGTTCAGCACGGCGTCGGCCGGTGCCCTGCCCCATATAGGGCTGTTCGTGTCCTTGAACGCTGCAACTGACCTGGTATTCACGGTCATGCGGCTCGCCGGTTTCCTGCTCGACGCGATACACCGGCAAAGGTTGACCCTGGGACTGCAACCACTCTTGCAAGCGGGTCTTGGGATCTTTTTCCAGCTTAAGCGGATTCATTGTCTCCAATCGCTCCGCGTACCAGCTGATTACCACGGACCGGACGACTGAAAACCCGGCGTCCAGGTAGATCGCCCCGATAATCGCCTCGAGGGCATCGGACAGGATACTGTCGCGGTCCCGGCCACCGCTTTTGAGCTCGCCGCTGCCTAGATTCAGAAACTGACCCAGGCCAAAACCCCGGGCAATTTCAGCCAGAGTCGGCTCTTTGACCAGTCGGGCTCGAGCGCGTGTCAGATCGCCCTCTTTGGCCCCAGAGAAGCGTTCAAACAGGGCCTCGGCGATGATCATGCCCAACACCGCATCGCCCAAATACTCGAGGCGTTCGTTGTTTTGCACACCGCTGGATCGGTGCCGCAATGCCAGGTCCAGCAATTCAGAATCGGAAAACTCATGCCCCAAGCGCTGGGCCAATTGACTGGGCTTCACGGCTGACCCAGGGCCGCGCTGTCCGAGAAGCTCACGACCAGATCAATGTTGTCGTACAGGTTAACCCGGCGCTCGTAGGTCGCCTCGATTAACCATTGCTTGCCGTTGCGGGTAAAGGTCAGGCCCTCCCGGGGAATCACGTCCGCCAGAGAGTTCACTCGCATACGGGTATCAAATTCGCGGCGCAGATCGCGGGCTGAATAGTCGGCCACCTCGGGGTCGCTTTGCCAATCGGCAAACACCTCTTGGACGACCCAATGATCAAAGTAGACACCGCCGACCCGAATCCCAAACAGCCCGGCCGCGCTTAACAACAACACCAGCACTGCCGCCCAGAACAGCGAAAACCCGCCCTGTGCGCGCATCTAAGGAATCGCCCTGACGTTGCTAAAGCTAGGCAGGCTAAAGAACTCGTCCCAGTGCATCCACACCGATACGGCCTTGCCAATAATCAAATGATCAGGGACGAAGCCCCAAAACCGCGAGTCGTTCGAATTATCGCGGTTATCGCCCATCAAGAAATACTCGCCCTCGGGGACCACCCAACTGCCATCACGGCTTAACCGGTTATTCGTGCGCCACGTCGGATAGGCATGGGTGCCCAACTGCTCAGTCGATTGGCGCACCGACACCGGGATGCCGGGCTCGGTGACCAGGGTGCTGGGCACGGGCTGATCGTTGATCAAGATTTGCTTGTTACGCACTTCGACCTTGTCCCCAGGCAGCCCAATGATACGTTTAATGTAGGCCACGTTTTGCTGAGCGGGGAAACGAAATACCAACACATCGCCACGCTCGGGCTCGTTGATGGGCAAAAAGGTTTGTCCGGTGACCGGTAGACGCAAGCCATAGGTCCAGCGATTGACCAAGATAAAGTCGCCCACTTCAAGCGTAGGCATCATTGACTCGGACGGGATCTGATAGGGCTCGTAAAAGAAACTTCGCAGCGCAAACACCACGAACAAGACCGGAAAGAAACCGGCGCCATACTCGACCCACCAGGGATCGGCCTGATCCGGAGCGCGTTTTTTAGCCGTGATCAATTTATCGATAAACCACAACACCCCGCTGATGGCCACGGCCACCAACAACACCAGGGCAAAATCAATATTTTCCAATTAGTTGTCCACTTTCAA
>CALKMT010000014.1 GCA_938091715.1 uncultured Litorivicinus sp. | reverse complement strand
AAACGTTTTGTTCACCGGCAAATTGCGGGGTCGGAATCAAGTCCGCTTGCCGCATGAAATAGGTCAATTCGTCCAACCAGCTGAATCGCTGGGAATTGTCCAAGCGCTGATGCGCAAGGTCCGGCACTGGCGAGGGCAGCGCGGTATCGACACGCCCGGCAAACTGCTGATAGCCAGCCTCGCCTGGGGATACCACGGCATCCTTGTAACTAAAAGAGTCGTTAGCCTGGTTGGTCGCCAGCACCTTGCCCGTCACGCTTTGGGTTTGGCTGAGTGCGCCAATTAACGCATTGGCATCGGTGTCGAATTCCGGATCACCATCGGTGACCAGAATCGAATAGTTTTTCTGGCACTGGGCCGGGTCCGCCGCGGTAGGGTTATCAAACATCGGGCTTAGGTATTTGCCGCCGGACAGCGCGTTGGGGTCATAGCCCGCCTCGGAGGTGCCTTGCCAGGGGGATTCGCCGGCAAAGTACAGCTTGGCCTCGTACATCGCTTCGGCCAGGGGGGTTGAACTGTTGGCCTCGACTTGGGCGATGGCATCCAGCAGGGCAACCTTATTGGCGTCTGTCATGTCAGAGACTTTGAATACCACCTTGCCGCTGTCGGCATTACCCAAATTGTCTGCACTGTTGAACACCATCAAACCAAAGCGCACCCCATCGTTTTCACGAATGACGTCGGACAGGGCTTTTTTGGCCACCGCCATACGGGTCATTCGGCCAACCGGATGGCCGTTGGGCCCTTTGACGCCCCACTTCCAATTCAAATAATTGGCGCTGTAAACGTCGATGGCGACCGGCTTCACTTTGATTTCGGCCCCGGTATCGGTCTCGAAATTAACCTCGAGCTGGTGGCTTGGATTGTTGGCCAAGATGGCCTCGATGGTGCGACTGTAATTGCCGTTGGATTCGGCCTTGTATTGGGGCGATGAGGTGTTCCAGCCTCGGTTGGCACCCATATCGAGCCCCTGCCCGTCACTGTCCCCAATGCAGTCGTGAATTGCCTGCCAGGTCACACCGCGGCGCTTCCAATAGTCCTCGGTGGCGGTGCTGATCCCACGGCATTGGCGGTCAAATTTGCAATTGGCGCTGGCACCGGGCAGGTCCTCGCACACTTGCTTTAGGTTGTTGCCGGCGCGGCAATAGCTGTTTTCCTCGGACTTTTTAACCCAGTACAGTTGCCCTGCCGGACCCGCGGGCAATTGGTCCAAGCGAGTCTGATCGACCACCGCGCCGGAATTATTGGCATGACTGTCAGTGCGCTGGCACTGGCCGCCATAGCCATAAACTTCGCCCTGTTCATTGGTGAAATAGGTACGGTTCTGCCACTTCCAGGTGCTGTTGCGCTTCCAAAGTTCCGAGTCGCCACGCTCGAACTTACAGTGGCCGTTGCTGATGGCGCTGTTATTGGCCTCACAGGTCTGCGTGGCCAGAGTTTCATCGTAATAACGGTGATTATTGCCCTTGTAGTCCTGCCAATTGCCCTTGAACCCCTCGGCGCTGGAGTAGCCATTGGGGTTGGGGCAGGACGGCGTGTCGGTTTGGCGACTTTCCAGGCGCGACTCGTAACCCCAGGGCGCATAGAACTTGGACAGGTCGATTTCACCGTTGGGCAAACGCTCGGACGAGGCCGCCACCGCGTGGTAGTTCGTGGTCATGGCATAAAACCACCAGCGATAGCTGTGATCGTATCCGTCATGAGTGGCGCCAAAGCCGGGATACAAACGATCCAGCAACTGGTTTACCCGACGATCAGCCGGCGCCACCGACGAAGCTTCACTCAGGTTGCGCAGGTTATTTATGCCACGCCAACCGCCGCCGTCGGCCCGCAAAGGCGCCCAGTTGGCGCGACCGGCAATGGTTTTCCCTCGGATCGGCATGCGATCGTTGTCCATGTAACCATCGCGGTTGGCCTGGCGCAGACCGCTTTGCCACTTCACGTCCTTGGAGCTGTTGAAATAGGTCGAGCTGTCCGGGCCTGGGTAGCTGAATTCGTTTTGGAACTGAGGATAAAAGTAACGATCCCAGCGCAACCATTTACGGCCGACGAACTTGCCCAAACCTGGGCCGGTCCTGAGTGCCTCAATTTCGCCGTCAGAAAAAAACGCGCCGGGGGTCAGTACGCCAGATTCATTTAGGGAGCGACGCGAGGCCACGCAGCGGTTGCGCTCAGTCGACAGGTTGTAGTCCCGTCGACGGGTGTCATCAAAATTGATCAACGCGCGGATGCCCTCGTCGACGTAATCATCGGCTTCAAAGGTGTTTAGCGAGGCACTGACCAGGCGCGGATCGGTTTCCGGGGTGCCCGTGGGTAACCAGTGATAAATCCGCCGATCGTAGTTTCGAAGGCGCACACGGGTGTCCCAATCCTCGTCGGCACCCTCGCCCTCCTTGCCCAGCGGCCATTCGTTGATCCAGGCCAAAAATCCCGTCGGCGAGCAGGTGTCCAAGCCGGCACTCAGGCGGCTTTGAATCTCGCTTAGGTCTCCCGCCACCGCAGGCCCTTGACGGTCCGAGGTGCAGGGCTGATCGGCAACAAAACCCATGGGGTTGGTGTTCACCCCCAGGGCGGTGTCCAGTTGCGTCTGCCACAGGGCAGAGGTTGCGACAATTTCTTGGACCTTATAGACCGGCTCACCCGGATTCCAACTGGTGGAGTAGTTCCACAGGTATTCAACATTGGGGTCGTACTGGCCGGCGTATTCTTTCCAGCCGTCCGGCGCCAACATTGATTGCGAGTTATCCAACACGAGTAGCACATTGGGCTTGATGGTGGCCTCGCTGTGGGCGGACTCGGACAAGCTGTAAATATCGGTGTCCCGGGCCCAACTGGGAGACGACACACCGGCCGCCAGCAAGGTCGCCAGCGAGACCACAAAGGACACAGAAAACGTCACAACAGCATTCATATCAATAATTACACGCATTGGGAGGGGCTACTCGGGACGCCCCTAGGTTGATTTGTGCCCGGGCCTGAGTGGCCGCCGCATCAAAGGCAGTCGATTCAATATTGAACCAGACACGTTTGGCCCCGGTGCCCAGCATGTTGCCGGTGCCCGATGAGCCGTCATCCCCACAAAATAATTCGCGGATCTGAAGAGAAACTTGATCGCTGGCCATATGCAGGATCGGCACCGCCTGGGTGCCCGAGGCCAGCGGCAATGCATCCAGCGCCAGATCGCTCTGCACCAAGCCCGGCTGCAAAACGGTGTCCGAGGACAAATTCATAAAGGCACGCAGACCCTGCTCAGCGTTTTCCCTGGCCTCGCTTAAGAACTGACGCGCTTGCGTCACGGACAGCTCGGTGCGAAAGGTCGACACCAAGGTGGTGCCGATCAGGCTAAGGATCCCCAGCACAACCAGGGTGATCATCATGGTGCTGCCCCGCTGAGTCATAACAATCGATTCCGTATGTTGAAGGTCGCCGTGTACAAGGAGCGGTCGCTGTCACAGGCGCCGGCGGTCGACGAAGCGCAGTTCCACACCACGCCCGAGGGCAGGGTCACCGTGGTGTTTAGGGTATTGGGGTTGTCCTGGACACCTAACTCGCGCACCACCACCGCCACTCGCAAGGCCAGCACTTCACTCCAGTCCGGTACGTCGGTGATGGCGACAAACCGATCCAACTGGCCTCCCGTCCCAACGCCGGCCAAAAATTCGACTCGCTCAACCCCTTCGATCAACGGTTCTTCCATCATGCGCGGGGCCGCGCCCGCCGAGGGCACCACCAAGCGCTGACGCACCAAGGTCGGAATCCCTGCGCTACCCGTGCAGTCCACCCCCAGGGTGTTGCAGGGCTTGACGTAGTAAATCGCCGGCTGCCAGCGCATCACCTCGACCGGGGTCACCCCATCCGCGTAAACCCGATCCTGAAAGGCCGCCGCCAGGGCGTCGTAATCCGTGTTGCCAAAAAATAACTGGCCGCCGCCCGGGCTGGCTTGCACGAAATATCCGTTGTTCGGCGGTGAGGCGCCGGTGGCAGGCGCCACGGGCACCCCGTCGACACTGCGGATCTCGAGCACCGGCGAGTTGACATCAATGTTGGCCGTGGCGATGCAGTCATAGGCCGCAACGGCCTCGGTGACCAGATTGAACTGGCGCACCACCAGATCCCGGGCTTGGTTGTTGGCATGGGTGGCGGCAAATCTGGGGTCGTTAATGGCTTGGCTGGGTTGGTCAATGACCCCGGTGCATCCGGTACCCGCCGCCAGCGCGATCGAGGCCACGTTGGACAAGGCGTCGCCCTCGTCCATGGTGCCGTAAAAGCCCGCCAGACGGATGTGAGCACCCAGCAAGTCCAAACTGATGCGGCCGCTTTCCTGCAAGGTAGTTTTTTGCACCTGATCACGCAGCTGGGCGCTCTGTGAGCCAAGCAGTGTCAGAGCCGCCAACACAATCAACGAACCGAGCAACAGCGAGATCATCAGCTCGATCAGCGATAAACCGGCCTGTCTCATAAAGCCACCTCCAGGCTGACCATGCGGCGCGAGGCGACCTGGGTGCCAAAGGTGGTATCGCCACAACTCATACCGGCAAAAATCGCCCCAGCACCGGCGCTGTCGGCGGTTTCGCTCATGCCCTGCCACGCGATGGTAATGCGAACCCGGGGCACGGCGCCGGCGACCTGGGATATGCACCCCACCGGCGAGACCAAGCCCAGCTCGGTAATTTGCCCCGCCAGCAGCCCATCCCACCA
>CALKMT010000013.1 GCA_938091715.1 uncultured Litorivicinus sp. | reverse complement strand
TGCCTCCACTTTGAACTCGCGCTTCATCCGGTCGACCAGAATGTCGAGGTGAAGCTCGCCCATCCCCTTGATGATCGTCTGGCCCGATTCGTGATCGGTCGACACGCGGAACGAGGGATCCTCGGCGGCGAGGCGATTGAGCGCGATGCCCATCTTCTCCTGGTCGGCCTTTGACTTGGGCTCAACCGCCACGCTGATCACGGGCTCAGGGAATTCCATACGTTCAAGTACGATCGGCTTGTCTTGCGAACACAGGGTGTCACCGGTGGTGACGTCCTTTAGACCCACCGCAGCGGCAATGTCGCCCGCGCGAACTTCTTTGATTTCTTCACGGCTGTTGGCGTGCATTTGCACCATACGACCGACGCGTTCTTTCTTGCTCTTGACCGAGTTATAGACGCTGTCGCCAGAACTCAGAATGCCCGAGTAAACCCGGAAGAACGTCAGTGTGCCAACGAAGGGGTCGGTTGCGATCTTGAACGCCAATGCAGCGAAGGGCGCTTCGTCGGTAGCGGGACGCGTTTCTTCAACTTCCTCGTCTACCAAGCCAGTGATGGCGGCTACGTCCGTCGGTGCAGGCAGGTATTCAATGACCGCGTCCAATACGGCTTGAACACCCTTGTTCTTGAAGGCCGATCCGCACAAGCAAGGAACGATCTCTTGGTTCAGCGTGCGAGTACGCAAGCCCAATTTGATCTCTTCCTCGGTCAACTCGCCGCCTTCCAAGTACTTGTTCATCAGCTCATCGTTGGCTTCGGCCGCAGCTTCAACCATCTCTTCGCGCAACTGCTCACACTCGTCTTGCAGGTCGGCCGGGATGTCTTCGTATTCGAAGGTCGCTCCCATGTCGTCCTCGCTCCACGCGATGAACTTCATCTTGATCAAGTCGATAACGCCCTTGAACTCTTTCTCGGTTCCAACGTTTAGCTGAATCGGAACAGCGGTGGCGCCCAAACGATTACGGATCTGGTTAACAACGCGCATGAAATCCGCGCCGTCACGGTCCATCTTGTTGACAAAACAGATACGCGGAACGCCGTACTTGTCCGCCTGACGCCATACGGTTTCAGACTGAGGCTCAACGCCTGAGGAACCACAGAACACAACAACCGAACCATCCAGTACGCGCATTGAGCGCTCTACTTCAATGGTGAAGTCAACGTGGCCGGGGGTATCGATGATGTTAATGCGGTGCTGGTCGAACTGCTGCTGCATGCCGGCCCAGAAGGTAGTGGTCGCAGCCGAGGTGATGGTAATGCCACGCTCTTGTTCCTGCGCCATCCAGTCCATGGTGGCTGCGCCATCGTGAACTTCACCAATCTTGTGACTGATGCCGGTGTAGAACAGGATTCGCTCGGTGGTAGTGGTTTTACCCGCGTCCACGTGCGCTGCAATACCGATGTTGCGGTACTTATTAATTGGGGTGGTACGTGCCACGATAATTTCTCCGATAAGAACAGGGCGTCCGCGGACACCCTGTTACGGCAATATTAGAAGCGGAAGTGCGAGAACGCCTTGTTCGCTTCAGCCATACGGTGGACGTCTTCGCGCTTCTTAACAGCAGCACCACGACCTTCGACCGCATCCATCATTTCGCCTGCGAGGCGCAATTCCATGCTCTTCTCACCACGCTTACGCGAGAAGTCCACCAACCAGCGCATCGCCAAGGCGGTACGACGACTGGGACGAACTTCAACCGGCACTTGGTAAGTGGCACCACCCACACGGCGAGACTTTACCTCGACCATAGGCTGGATGGCTTCCAGTGAGTTCGCGAAAACTTCTAGAGGATCATTGCCGGTGCGCTCTTGGACACGGTCCAAAGCACCGTAAACGATCTTTTCGGCGACTGATTTCTTGCCATGCACCATGACATGGTTAATGAACTTAGCTAGCTGTTGGCTACCAAACTTAGGATCAGGCAGGATCTCCCGCTTGGCGGCGACGCGACGTCTTGGCATATCTCTCTTCCTTCTTCAGGGACCCCGGTAATTCACCCGGGCCTTACTTCAGAACACCGATGGGGCATTCTGGCTTAAATTTATTAACGGACTATTAACCCTTAGGCTTTTTAGCACCGTACTTAGAACGGCCTTGGCGACGATCAGAAACACCTGACGCATCCAAAGTACCGCGAACGGTGTGGTAACGAACACCCGGCAAGTCTTTTACACGACCGCCACGGATCAATACGACACTGTGCTCTTGTAGGTTGTGACCTTCACCACCGATGTAGCTGGTGACTTCGAAGCCATTGGTCAAACGCACACGACAAACTTTACGTAGCGCTGAGTTGGGCTTCTTGGGGGTCGTGGTGTAAACACGTGTACATACACCGCGACGCTGGGGGCACGCTTGCAACGCAGGCACGTCGGTCTTGACGACTTTGCGCTTACGGGGCTTACGCACCAACTGGTTGATGGTTGCCATTAATTGTTGACTCCTGCCATTAATAATTACGCCTCGAGGGATCCAATACGGATTTCTCGAGGCGCGCATAGTAGAGATTGACCAGGCGACCGTCAACCGGCCGCCCAAAGAGAGCGGTTACAGCCCCCCGGTCAAATCTCCGATTTCTTCCGCCAGTGCCGCTGCAACTTCTGCTGCTGTGACACCGCCAGATCCGCCTTCGGTTTCTGCGGCACGCTTGCGCTTGCGCTCTGCGTGATACGCCAAACCAGTACCCGCCGGAATCAAACGACCGACGACTACGTTTTCTTTCAGTCCGCGCAAATGATCGCGCTTGCCCGTCACTGCGGCTTCGGTCAGCACGCGAGTAGTCTCTTGGAACGAGGCCGCCGAGATAAACGACTCGGTGGCCAGCGATGCCTTGGTAATACCCAACAACTGACGATCGAACTTGGCCGGGTACTTACCTTCGGCACTCAATTCAGCGTTCACACGCTTAACGTCCTGGTATTCGACCTGCTCACCGGTGATCAGCTTGGAATCTGCCGAATCGGTGATTTCCGCCTTGCGCAACATCTGGCGAATAATCACCTCGATGTGCTTGTCGTTAATCACAACGCCCTGGAGTCGATAGACTTCCTGGATCTCGTTGGTGATGTAGCGAGCCAATTCACTAACACCCAATAGACGCAGCAAATCGTGAGGATCGGTCGGGCCGTCGGCAACGATGTCACCCTTGGCCACTTCTTCACCTTCGTAAACGCTCAGCTGACGCTCTTTCGGGATCAAGCGCTCGAACGGCTCGGCACCGTCGGTCGGGGTAATGACCAAACGGTTCTTGCCTTTGGTTTCCTTGCCGAAGCTGACGATGCCGCTGATGTCCGCACGGATCGAGGCGCCTTTGGGGCGACGGGCTTCGAACAAATCCGCAACCCGGGGCAAACCACCGGTAATATCGCGAGTCTTTGACCCTTCCTGCGGCATGCGGGCGATAACACTGCCCACGCCCACTGTGTCGCCATCGGCCAGTGACACTAACGCGCCACCCTGCAGCTGGTAAGACGCGATAGGATCGTCTGACTTTTTGGCACCTTGAGCAAACAACATGATCTGAGGCTTGAGGTCCTTGCCGGCCGCCGGGCGATCTTTGGCTTCAAGCACTTCGATCATGCTCATACCGGTCAATTCGTCGGTTTGAACCTTGATGGTGATGCCCTGCTCCATGCCGTTGAAACGCACCACACCGCCCTTTTCTGTGATCAAGGGGTGAGTGTGAGGGTCCCAGGTCGCTACCGGTGCACCGGCATCCACAACTGAGCCTTCTTTGCCGGAAATCACAGCGCCGTAAGGCAACTTGTACGATTCCCGCTCACGGCCTTGCTCATCCGTGACCACCAACGATCCAGAACGTGACACGGCCACTAGGTTGCCGTCTTCGCGTTCAACCGTCTTCAGGTTGTTCAGTTTGATCTGACCGCCGTGTTTGACTTCGATACGGTCCGCTGCTGACGCTCGTGACGCCGCACCACCGATGTGGAACGTACGCATTGTCAACTGTGTGCCCGGCTCACCGATGGACTGTGCCGCGATAACGCCGACAGACTCACCGACGTTGACCTGGTGGCCACGGCCTAGGTCACGTCCGTAACAGGCCGCACAGATGCCGTGCGACTCTTCACACACGATCGGTGACCGCACCAAGACACGGTCGACACCCATGCCTTCCAGCTTGGAGACCTTGTTTTCGTCCAGCAGCGTTCCACGCTCAAAGACCACTTCGCCCGTTGCAACGTCAGCGATGTCCTCGGCCACCACACGACCCAACACACGCTGCGCCAGCGGTACGACCACGTCGCCACCCTCGATCAGCGGCGTCATTTCAACGCCATGCTCGGTGCCGCAGTCCTCGGCGGTAATGACCATGTCCTGAGCCACGTCAACCAAACGACGCGTCAGGTAACCCGAGTTAGCCGTCTTCAATGCGGTGTCGGCCAGACCCTTACGGGCGCCGTGGGTCGAGATGAAGTACTGCAGAACCGACAAACCTTCACGGAAGTTCGCGGTAATCGGCGTTTCAATGATTGAGCCATCCGGACGGGCCATCAGACCACGCATACCGGCCAACTGACGGATCTGAGCCGCGCTACCACGGGCACCAGAATCGGCCATCATAAAGACGCTGTTAAACGAAGGCTGCTCAACTTGATTGCCGTCTTTGTCGGTAACGGTCTCTTTGCCGATACGCTCCATCATCTTCTTGGCGACCATGTCGTTAGCACGAGCCCAGATATCGACAACCTTGTTGTACTTCTCACCGTGGGTTACCAGGCCAGAGGCATACTGCTGCTCGATCTCTTTAACTTGCTCTTCCGCTTCGCCAACAATTTGTGCCTTGGCATCGGGAATCTCGAAATCATTAACGCCGATTGACGAGCCCGAACGGGTGGCGTAAGCGAAACCGGTGTACATCAGCTGGTCCGCAAAGATCACAGACTCTTTGAGGCCCACGCGGCGATAGCATTCGTTGATCAACGAAGAAATCGCTTTCTTGGTCATGTCACGGTTGACCATGTCAAAGCCCAAGCCATCCGGCAGGATGTTGGACAACAACGAACGGCCCACGGTGGTATCAACAATACGAGTTTCCTCGCGGCGGTTGCCTTCTAGGTCAACGTCCACTTCGTCGATACGAACTTTGACGCGAGCTTGCAGGTGTACCTTTTTGGCACCGTAGGCACGAGCCACTTCGTCGGTCGAGCTGAACACCATGCCCTCGCCGTGGGCGCCAAAGCGCTCACGAGTCATGTAGTACAGACCCAATACCACGTCCTGTGAAGGCACGATGATGGGCTCGCCGTTGGCAGGCGACAAGACGTTGTTGGTTGACATCATCAAGGCGCGAGCCTCGAGC
The DNA here is from genome assembly GCA_938091715.1 of uncultured Litorivicinus sp. Lineage (GTDB taxonomy): Bacteria > Pseudomonadota > Gammaproteobacteria > Pseudomonadales > Litorivicinaceae > Litorivicinus. Next base: position 316 of record CALKMT010000013.1, on the reverse strand, counting down.
TGCGCTTCCAGCGTCAACGGCAGGTGGACCGCCATTTGGTCGCCGTCAAAGTCAGCGTTGTAGGCTGCACAAACCAAGGGGTGCAACTGAATGGCCTTGCCTTCGATCAGCATCGGCTCAAACGCTTGAATGCCCAAGCGGTGCAGAGTCGGTGCACGGTTCAACAGAACCGGGTGCTCGCGGATCACGTCAGCCAGGATGTCCCAGACTTCAGCGGTTTCGCGCTCGACCATTTTCTTGGCCATCTTGATCGTCGTTGCCAGGCCCAAGGCTTCTAGGCGGCTATAGATAAACGGCTTAAACAGCTCCAGCGCCA
>CALKMT010000012.1 GCA_938091715.1 uncultured Litorivicinus sp. | reverse complement strand
GCGTGGTAAACACCTGCAAACCCTGTGTTTGCAATGCCTCGGGGCTGTACGACTGATTCAGCTCCTGGCGGACTAAGCGCATAAACCCGGGGTAACGACCCTGCAGATGCCCAGGGCGCGAACTGACGCCGAGGGGGCGCGCGCGCTCGAGCTCAAACTGCGCCGCGGTCAACAAACCTTCTCGTTTCCATACCGCCAGAATGGCATCTCGTCGCTGGCGTGCTCGTTCAGGGTTACGCCTTGGATGGTAAGCGTTTGGCCCTTTGACCAAACCCACCATCAGCGCAAGCTCACTGGCGTTTAGCTCGTCCAAGGGGCGTGCGAACCAGTATCGCGCGGCCTTGGAAAACCCGTGGATGGCCCGCCGGCCAGCCTGACCCAGATAAACCTGGTTGATGTAGGCCTGCAAAATGAAGTCTTTGGGGTAGTGCCAATCCACCAGCAACGCCATGGCCGCCTCGTTTAACTTGCGGGTCAACGTGCGGGAGCGGTCAAGAAACAGATTCTTGACCAACTGCTGAGTCAGGGTGCTGCCCCCCTCCACCACTCGGCCCGCGGTCACATTCGCCCACATAGCACGAGCCAGCCCACGGGGATCGACACCGAAATGCTGATCAAAACGCCGGTCCTCGACCGCAATCAAGCCCTGTCTCAGCAGTGGCGGCGTGCGTTCGGCGTCAAGAAACTCTCGGTCCTCGCCACTGCCTGGCAACAACGTGCCGATCAGGGCGGGTTCGAGGCGGAACACCGAGGGGCCTTGAATCGCGCTGACTTTACGGTCGGCAAACTGAAGCACGACCACCTGCGGGCTTTCCGGCCCATCCGGGAATCGAAAGCCCCGGGTATGCACCTCGATGCCCTGGTTTGAGCGTTGATAGAACCCAGCCCGCTGTGTCGAGCCCTTGCGGTAACCCAATCCTTGAAGTTCGCTTTCCAGTTGCTCAGCCGAGATGGGCGCGCCTTGATAGACTTCTAGAGGTCGGGAAAAGACCTGGGCAGGGATTTCCCAATCGAAGTCGTCCAGTTGGGCGACAACGCGAGCGTTGAGCCACAGCAACCATCCCCCGACGACAACGACTGCAATCAAACACAGTCGAATTAGCAATCCCTTGATCCAGGACGGTTTCGTTTCCATATCCGCAAGTATAAAGTGTTCGCTTGATAAAAACTGTTCTGCTGAGGGGGCCTAGTGGCCAATTTGAACCTTGAGGTTCTGCGCAATCCGGAGTTCTGGGGTACCGACCCAACTCACTTCAAAGTGATCGAAACGCACTTGAGTTGGGTGTTTCTAACCGAACAACACGCCTACAAGCTGAAAAAACCGGTGGCCCTGTATTTTGTCGACACCACGTCGCTGGAAAACCGCCAGCACTTTTGCCAAGAAGAAGTCCGCCTGAATTCCCGTTGGGCTTCGCACTATTATTTGGGCGTTGATCGGCTGACCGGGTCACTCGAGTCCCCAACTTTAAATGGCGACGGCCCCACGGTGGATTATCTGGTCAAAATGCGACGGTGGTCTGACGCTCAGCAACTCGATCACCTGTCCTTAAGTTGTGACGACGCGGCCCCGCTTGCCATTCGCCTAAGCCAGTTACAGGGCCAGGCCCCCTCCGCAGGCGTCGAGATGCCCTACGGTAATCCGACCGAATTGGCCGTCCCCGCTGTGCTGAATTTTCAGCAAGTCGAACCCATGTTGACGGAGCGCGCGGATCTTGAACAACTGGAGCAACTGCGGGGCTGGGCCGATGAGGCCCTCAAGCGCCTGTGGCCACGGATGTCCGAACGCAAGGACCAAGGGCGTATTCGCGAGGTGCACGGCGATCTGTACGCCGGCCATATCCTGCGCGACGAATGGGGCTATCAGTGCGTGGACTGCGTTGAATACCGCAGCGAATTTCGTTGGGTCGACGTGATCAGCGAAATCGCCAATTTGGTCATGGACTTTGAGGCCCGCGGGCAACAAGCCTTTGCCAATCGGCTGATCAATGCCTGGCTGGAAACCACCGGCGATTATCATGGCTTGTGGGTTTACATGCCCTACAAAGCCTACCGTGCGATGGTCCGGGCCAAGTCCGCTTTGATCGAGCTGGAACCGGCAAAAATCGCCCGGGAAAAACACCTTAGTGGCCTTGACCTGTATCGCGAGTACGCCAACCGGGCCGAGACTTACACCCAGGTGCCCCACCGTTTTCTGATTATTACCCATGGCACCATCGGCTGCGGAAAAGGCGAACTGTCCAATCGCTTGGTCGAGGAATTAGGCGTCATTCGCCTGCGCACCGACGTCGAGCGTCGCCGCGCCCACGGCATGGCCATTGATGCCCCCACCGATGCCGAGCTGGACGCGGGTATCCATGGCACTGAAGCCAGCGACGAGGTCTATCGAACCCTGGCGCGCCAGGCCGAACAGATCTTGCGAGCGGGTTTTCCGGTAATGGTCTCGGGCAGTTTCCTAAAACGCCGGCAGCGGGAGCGCTTTCAGCGTTTGGCCGATGCCCAGGGGGTTTATCTGGTGTTGCTGCAATGCGTCCCGCCGGAGTCCTGGATCGAAGAGCAGATTCATCACCGTGCTGTGATCGCTGACAATCCGACCGGGGCCAACTTGAATCTGTTGAACCATCAGCGGCGGGAGCTGGAGTCGCTGGACCCCAGCGAAGAGACCTACACCCGTCAAATCGACACCAGCCACCCCGAGCAAATCAAAAAGCTGGTCCAAGAACTCAAGGGCGTGTTGCAACCCAACTATGGCTGAGCGATTAATTGGCGCCTTGGATGTCGCGCTGAAAACCCTGACTGGAAGCTATCGCCACGCATCACGGGCAAACCCCGGACGCGAGCTAACCGACAGCGTCAATGACGCCGAGCGGGCCGAGTTAATCGGGCTAATGCGGGTCAATCATACTGGCGAGGTGTGCGCGCAAGCCTTGTATGCCGGCCAGGCCCTGTTTGCACGGGACCCCGAGACCCGCACGCAAATGCAACACTCGGCCCAAGAAGAAATCGATCACTTGGTGTGGTGTGACGAGCAACTGCAATCGCTCGGAGGCCACCGTTCACGGCTCAATCCGGTGTTTTACGCCGCAAGCTTTGCACTCGGTGCAGGCGCCGCATTGGTCAGTGACAAAACCAGCCTGGGCTTTGTGCACGCCACCGAGGAAAACGTGGAAGCGCACCTGGACGAGCATCTGGACCGCCTACCCCAGCGCGCCCAATCCTCACGGGCGGTGCTGAAACAGATGAAGCAAGACGAGGTCGATCATGGTCAGGCCGCATTGACACAAGGGGGCGAGGTATTGCCAAAGCCCATTCGCGCGGCCATGAAAACCGTCGCCAAGGCCATGACTGCGACGGCCTTTCGGGTCTAGTCCGCGTGCCGGGTCTCGGCCGGGAGGACTTCAAAGCTATGGGTAATTTCGACCCCACCTTGAGACAACATTAATGAGGCACTGCAGTACTTTTCAGCCGACAGTTTGACCGCCCGCTCGACTTTCGCCGGATCCAACTCGCGCCCATAAACCTTGAAATGCACGTGAATCGACAGGTAAACCGCAGGCACACCCTCGGCCCGCTGGCCTTCCAATTCGACTAAACAATCCGATACCTCTTGCCGGCTCTTTTTCAAGATCGACATCACGTCAAAGGTGGTGCATCCCCCGAGCCCCATCATCAAGACTTCCATCGGACGAGCCCCTGCGTTGCGGCCGCCATTGGCCGGCGCGCCGTCCATTAAAAAGCCGTGGCCAGAACCGGACTCCGCCACCATCGCCATTCCATCAATCCATTTAACCGTCGCCGTATTTGCAGCCATGCGTTTCGCCCTTCTCGTGTTGGGTGCGGAGTGTACTTGAGTCTAGTAGTGCGCAAAACCTTACGCCCCGAAGTGCAATTCTAAGGATTGGATCATCCATTGATAGTGAACACAGCCACACAAACACAGGGAACCAGTGCCATGCAAACGATTCAAATACCCCAGCCAGACAAACATCTGGAAGTCTTTTTGCAACACTGCCATCGTCGTCGATACCCGGCCAAGAGCACATTGATCTACGCCGGCGACAAGTCGGAATCGCTGTTCTTTATCGTCAAGGGTTCGGTGACGGTCTTGATCGAGGATGACGACGGCCGGGAGATGATCATCGCCTATTTAAACAAGGGCGACTTCATCGGCGAGATGGGCCTGTTTGACGAGAGTCCAACACGCAGCGCCTGGATTAAGGCAAAAACCGAGTGCGAAGTCGCTGAGATCAGCTATACCAAGTTCAAAGAGTTGTTACGTGAGCATCCAGAGATTATGTTGCGTATCGGCGGGCAGATGTCGAAACGGCTACGGGAAACGACGGGCAAAGTTGGCAGCCTGGCATTCTTGGATGTCACCGGGCGGGTGGCGCGAACGCTGTTAGAGCTGACCCGTGAGCCGGATGCCATGACACACCCAGATGGCATGCAGATCAAAATCACGCGACAAGAAATTGGCCGAATTGTCGGTTGCTCCAGGGAAATGGTCGGTAGAGTGTTGAAAAATCTTGAAGAACAGGGCCTGGTGCAGGTCTCAGGAAAAACGATGGTGGTGTATGGAACGCGTTAATGCTGGCGCCTGAAGCAAGCTACTGGTTACGCCAGCAGGGCCTGGAGGAGTTGGCCTCGCGCACGCCTTTGGGCGCAAGCTCAGGCAGCCAAGTGACGCGCTATACCTTTGCCTGTGGTCGTAGCGTGGTTTGGAAAGAACAGCCCGGCATGTCTTACAACTACTTTCAGGCCGAGGCTGATGGCCTGGCTGCCCTGCGCGCCTCGAACACCCTGGCCGTGCCGCGCGTATTTTTCATCGGCGAGAATGGTCTGCTGATGGAAGACTTGATGCCGGTTGCGCCAGGCAATGCCTTTTGGGAGCTGTTGGGTCGACAATTGGCTCAGTTGCATCAGCAACCCGGACCACACTTTGGCTTTCATCGGGACAACTTTATTGGGCTGTCGCCCCAATCGAACCGAGTCACGCAGAATGGCTACGAGTTCTTTGCTGAATGCCGCCTTCTGGCTCAGGGCCAGGCCGCGCTGGACCGGGGGCTGTTGTCCGCCGCCCAAATGCGGCAATTGGACAGCCTGTGCACCAAGCTGCCCGAACGGATACCGGACTTACCGGCCGTATTGATTCATGGGGATTTATGGTCCGGCAATTTGATGGCCAACGCCGAGGGGGAACCTGCGTTAATCGACCCTGCGGCGCATTGGGGTTGGGCCCTGGCTGACTTGGCCATGACTCAGTTGTTCGGGGGATTTGCCGAAGCTTTCTATGAGGCGTATCTGGCCGAACTTCCCGCCCATGAGCATTGGCAGGAATCGGCTCCAGTCCTGAATCTGTATCACCAACTAAACCATCTCAATCTGTTTGGCCTGACCTACAGCGACAGTGTCCACAGCGCCCTAAAGCGCTTGGCCTAAACAGCTAAACTCAAGCGCTTGCGCTTTTTTTGTCACTTACTGATTTAATAGGCCTTCGGAGCGTTGAACACCGCACGCCGAAATTGACGGATGGGAGTCCTCTGCATGATCGCCGCCATTGCCTATGCGCTATTGATCGCCTCGGTCGCCGGGTTACGTTTATTCGGCTGGCCGTACAAATCCATGTTGCTGTTGATCAGCCTGACCGTCATGGCCCTGGCCGCCCTTGCGCTGTTCTCGATCTGGCAGGGCAAATGGAGTGGCCTGATTCATCTGGTGCCACTGGCGATCACCCTCCCATTCATCATGGCCGGGATGACCCGACCGCCGGTGGCGGATGTGGCGACGCGCTGGGAGCCGGCCATTACCTTTCCCGAGGAGCTGGCTGGTTTATCCGAGAATTCTCTGGATCCGTCACTGGCTGTGTTTGAGGCCTTTCAAGGCGCGTATCAAGACATTCGAACCCAGATCATCGATGAGGATCCCGGCGCAGCCGTTCTAGAAATAGGCCAACAGATGGGCTGGTCGTTGATTGAGCGCGCGCCCAACCACGCACAGTTTGAGGTCACTAGCCGGTTATTGGGCTTTGTCGACGACGTGATGGTGGAGTGGAGCGCAACTGCCGAAGGCTATCAGGTGGATCTGCGATCACGGTCCCGGGTAGGAATATCTGACCTAGGCGCCAATGCCGATCGTATTCGGCGCTTTCTTGCTCAGCTGTCCAGTCGAACCAGCGCCTGACAGGCCCCTTTGACTGCATTTGAGTGCTCGGCTTCCAGCTTGTAGCGCTGCAAATCCAAGCGCATACGTTCTTGTTTGGACAAGGCTTGCCGTGCGTCTTTGATCGGCTGGTCCGCAAGGGCCTCGGCCATGACCAGAATCGGACGCAGATCCGAGCGGTCGACCCAATTCGGATCCGTTGCATCCAACAAGGGTTTTAGCCGTAAGGCCCCCTCGCTGATATCGCATTGATCCGACATCACCGCACGGGCGATGGCGTCCACACTAATTCGCAGATTACTCATGCGTGTCTGGTCTTTTTCCCGCTGCGCCGCTTCCAATGCGGCAACTTTTTTCAGCTCCCGCGCAGCAACCCAACCGAGTAAGGCGATGATCAGGACTCCCGCGACCAGCGCAATCGTGATTCCACTCATGCAAATAGCTCGGCCAGGCACTGGCCGGGATCGGACTGGCGCATAAAGGCCTCGCCGACCAAAAATCCATTGACCTGATGTTGGCGCATCATCAGAACATCCTGACGACTCAGGATGCCCGATTCCGTCACCACAAATCGGTCGGCGGGAATGTCGGGCAACAAATCCAGAGTCGTTTGCAAGCGGGTTTCAAAGGTGTGCAGATTGCGGTTGTTGATACCCAGCACGCCGCCGGGTAAGTCCAGCGCTCGGCTGAGCTCTTGACGATCATGCACCTCAACCAGGGTATCCATGCCGAATTGGCTGGCGGTCGCTTGCAGCTCTTGGGCCTGGGTATCTGACAGCACCGCCATGATCAACAAGACGCAATCGGCCTCGAGGACGGCGGCCTCGACAACCTGATAGGGGTCGCAGACAAAGTCCTTGCGCAAGGCAGGTAGCTGGCAGGCCGAGCGTGCTTCGCGCAGGTACTCATCCGCGCCCTGAAAATAATCCACGTCGGTCAGCACTGACAAACAGGCGGCGCCACCGGCTTGATACTGCTGAGCATGCAAATCCGGTTGAAAGTCTTCGCGAATGACACCCTTGGACGGGCTGGCCTTTTTAATCTCGGCAATCACGGCAGGTTGTCCCTGGGCGACTTTGGCTTTTAGCGCGGACTCAAATCCTCGGCCTTGATGGCCGCGAGCTAGACGCTCTAGCTCGCTCAAGGGTCGCTGACGCTGGCGCTCGGTCACTTCTTGCGCCTTGCGTTGCATGATGGTGTCTAGAATCGTGCTCACGCTATTCAAAATTCCTGTGTCAGTGCTGCCAAGGCCGACAGCTTTTCCGCCGCCTCACCCGACTTCATGATCGTACGGGCCCGTTCAACGCCCAAGCCCAATGTGTCGGTCAGCCCAGAAACGTAGATGGCCGCACCCGCGTTGAGCGCAACAATGTCGCTCTCGGGGCCTGTTACGCCGGTCAACGCGTTCATGACCAAACGGTGGCTGGCCGAAACGTCGGATACCGACAGCCCTGCCAAGGTGCCCGATGAAACCCCATACTCGCTGGGATCAAGCGTCCAGCAACGCACCTGTCCGTCTTTTAATTCAGCCACGTGAGTGGGCGCGGCCGGGGAAATCTCATCCAAACCATCGGCGGAGTGGACGACCATCACGTGCCGGCTACCGAGCGCTTTCAACACATGGGCCATCGGCTCGACCCAGGCGGCGCTGAATACACCAAGGACCTGGTTTGGCGCACCGGCAGGGTTGGTCAATGGACCTAGCAAGTTAAACACCGTGCGAACCGCCATTTCCTTGCGTGGGCCAATGGCGTGTTTCATTGCGCTGTGGTGGGCTGGGGCGAACATAAATCCGACGCCCAGTTCCCGAACACATCGACTGACCTGCTCAGGTGACAGGGCCAACTTAACCCCGGCGTATTCGAGTAAATCGGCGCTGCCGGTGGTACTCGAGACACTGCGGTTGCCGTGCTTGGCGACATGGGCACCGGCCGCTGCACACACAAATGCACTGGCGGTTGAAACATTGAAAATCGAGGCTCCGTCACCGCCGGTACCGCAGGTGTCGACCAAATGCTCGACTGCAAGATCGACCGATGCCGACAACGATCGCATGACCTGCGCGGCAGCGGTAATTTCATCCACCGTCTCGCCCTTGAGCGCCAACGCAACCAAAAAACCGCCGATTTGGGCGTCACTGGCCTGACCGGTCATGATTTGTTGCATGACCTCTGTCATGTCCGCCTGAGACAGGTCTTGGCCTGCCATTAAGTTTTTTAGTGCGCCGCTTATGTGCATGATTAGACTCGCTTCAAAAAGTTATTCATCAGCTCGTGCCCCTGCTCGGACAGGATTGACTCGGGGTGGAACTGAACCCCCTCGAGTCCGAGCGCAGCATGTCGAACGCCCATAATGCACTCGTTTTCGCCCTGCTCATCGTGGCTCCAACTGCTGATCTCAAAACCCTCTGGCAAGGTGTCCGGATCGATCACCAACGAATGGTAGCGGGTCACCGTCAGCGGATTTTTCAGGGCTTCGAATACCCCTTGGCCGTCATGCGTAATCGCCGAGGTTTTGCCGTGCATAATGCGCGGGGCTCGAATGATCTCGGCCCCATAGGCCGCCGCCATGGATTGATGTCCTAGGCACACCCCAAGGGTTGGAATCTGTCCAGCGCAGGCCTTGATCAAATCCACTGAGATGCCCGCTTCTTTGGGCGTACAGGGCCCAGGACTGATGACTACGCCTGCCGGATTCATGGCCATGACTTCAGCCACGCTGACCTGATCATTACGGCGTACCTCGACCTGTGCCCCAAGCTCCAATAGGTACTGCACCAAGTTATAAGTAAAAGAGTCGTAATTATCGAGCATTAAGATCATTGGGGCTTGTCCTGATCGTTGTGGGCACTCAGTTGCTTGCGCAACGACGCCAGCGCGGCTTGAGTCTCGTCCAGTTCGCGCAGAATATTTTCGATGCTGGGTGTATCGCGGAGCGCCTGCATGCGCTCGTTCTTGGCATCATCCAAGTTGTTTAGGACCACAGCAATAAACAGATTCACCACCACGAAGGTGCCCAACACCACGAAGCTGACGAAATAAATCCATGCCCAGGGCGAGGCTTCCATGGCCGCATACATGACATCGGTCCAGTCCTCCAAGGTTACGACCCTAAACAGGGTGAGCAACGAGATGCCCAGGCTGGACCAGTGCTGTGGGTCAATTTGGTTAAACAGGTAAAACCCTGCGACCCCGTAGATGTAAAAGATGATCGACATCAACAGCACCACATGGCCCATGCTGGGGATGGAGCGAACGAGCGTTTGGACCACCAAACGCAACTCTGGAAACGCCGACACCAAGCGCAATACGCGCAGCAGCCGTGCCAAACGAGCCAGGGTGGCGAATTGCCCAGTCGCTGGGATCAATGACGCCAAGACAATGGCCAAATCGAACAGATTCCACGGGTCGCGCAAGTAGCGTTTGGAGCCAAAGGACACCCACTTGGCGATGGCTTCGGCGATGAAAATCGCCAAAAACAGCCGGTCCAACCCAATCAGCCAAGGCCCGTAGTTGTCCATCAATGTGCGCGAGGTCTCCAGGCCAATCACCACCGCATTGACCAAAATAACACCAATGATGATCTGATGGAGTCGACCGGAATCCAAAGATTCGGCTAATCGCTGGCGCATCATTCGCTCTCTTTTAACCCCGCATGAGCCATGCTGGCGGCACGAAATACCGCGCGGCATTTTTTCAATGTCTCTTGCCACTCACTTTCAGGATCCGAGTCAGCCACCACCCCGGCTCCGGCCTGAACGTGCAGTTGTTGATCTTTTAGGATTGCGGTCCGAATGGCGATCGCGGTGTCCATGTTGCCTTCCCAGCCTAAATACCCCACGGCCCCGCCATAAATACCCCGGCGACTCGGCTCAAGCTCGTTAATGATTTCCATGGCTCGAACTTTTGGCGCACCGGATAGGGTGCCGGCGGGCAGGCAGGCCTTGAGAACGTCAATGGCGGTCAAGGATTCCAGAGCTTTGCCGGTCACGTTACTGACGATATGCATCACGTGCGAGTAACGCTCGACCACCATTTGGTCGGTGACCTTGATGGTGCCTTGTTGTGCCACTCGACCGACGTCATTGCGGCCCAAATCAATCAGCATTAAATGCTCGGCCAGCTCTTTGGCATCGGACAGCAAGTCTGCTTCCAGGGCCTGGTCCTCGAGCTCGTTGGCGCCCCGCTGGCGGGTGCCGGCGATGGGCCTGACCGTGACCAAGCCGTCCTCGAAGCGAGCCAAAATTTCCGGCGAGCTGCCGACAATATGAAAGTCCGCGCAGTCAACGAAATACATGTAGGGCGAGGGATTCAAACGGCGTAGCGCCCGGTAAAGATTCAACGGCGGCGCTTGAAACGGCAGGCTCATGCGTTGAGAGGGCACGACCTGCATACAGTCGCCCGCGGTGATGTATTGTTTGACCGTATCGACCGCCGCACGATAGCCGTCCGCACCAAACTCGGACACAAAGTCGCCCTCGGTGATCGGGTCAAAGACCGGCGAATCAAAAGTGCTGGCGGGCAAGGCGCGCTGAAGCTTGTCATTTAAGATGCGCAATCGGGATTCGGCCTGAATCCGAGCATCTGGCGCCGCCGGATCGATGTGAGTAATCACATACAATCGACCCGACAAATTATCAAAGACCGCCACTTCTTCGCTGAGCAACAACAGAATTTCAGGCGTGTCCAAGCCCGGGTCAGCGGGCAAACTGGCGGCAATCCGGGGCTCGACCATGGCCACCGTGTCGTATGCAAAGTGACCGACCAAGCCGCCCGTAAATTTTGGCAAGTCCAACTCGGGTACCGCCGAGGGAGGCGCCACCGCCAAGGACGTCTGATACTCGGCGACCCAATCTAAGGGCGATTCGGGCTGACAGGTCTCGACGACTTGATTGTTTTGAAACCGACGCATCGTGCCTTGATGGCATTCAATCCGCTCGCGACAGGGCAGGCCGATCATGCTGAAACGACCCCATTGCGCCCCGCCCTGAACTGACTCCAGCAAGTAGCTGTACGGTCCAGCCGCCAACTTTAGGTAACACGAAAGAGGTGTCTCCATGTCGGCCAGCACAACGCTGGCCACTGGCACCCGGCGGAAACCCTGATCAGCCAGTTCCTTTAGGCGGTCAGAAGAAGGAATCATCATGCGACCAACTCGCTAAAATTGTCATAAATCAGATCGGGGTTCGCTCGCTCAACGGCTTGCCCGTGGTTGTAGCCATTGGAGAACAGCGCAACCGGCATTTGCAGTGCTTGCGCGGCCTCGGAATCGTTACTGGAGTCGCCGATCATGACACATTGCTGCGGCGATACCTGCATGTCCCGGCAGGCCTGGAGCAACATGTCCGGCGCGGGCTTTTTGTTGGCGACAGAATCCCCACCGTACACCACGTCAAAGGACAGGCCCAAGGTCTGCAACATGACCTCGGTAAAAGCCATCGGCTTGTTGGTGACCAGAGCCGTTGGAACCTGGGCCTGAATGGTAGCTAAGCCCTGGGCTACGCCGGCGTACAAGGTCGGATTGACCGCACATTGGATCTGGTAATGGGCCAAGAACCATGGATATGCCGCTTCAATTTCCTGGGCCGATGCCAACCCTTCGAAGGCCTGTTCGATCAAGCGCCACGCGCCCCGGCCGACCCAGTCCCGAACTTGAGATTCGCCCACCGGTGGGTGGCCAAACTGAACCAGCGTCGCATCCACCGACACCGATAGATCCGGCACGCTATCGACCAGGGTGCCATCAAAATCAAACAGCACAGCCTGTAACGATCCCGATCGAATCAGTGACTGCAGTTTCACAAGGCCGCCAATTGGGCGCGCATCTGCTCGATCACCACCGCGTAGTCCGGCTGACCGAAGATGGCCGAGCCTGCCACAAAACTGTCCGCGCCACGCTGAGCCACCTCGGCAATGTTGGCGGGCCCAATGCCCCCGTCGACTTCGATGCGCACATGCGTGGCCCCGTGCTGATCTAAAAACTGGCGGGTATCCGCGATCTTGTCCAATACGCCCGGGATGAACTTTTGGCCGCCAAAACCCGGGTTAACGCTCATTAACAGCACCACGTCGAGCTTGTCCAAGACATACCGCAGGGGATCAAGCGGCGTCGCAGGATTCAACACCAAACCCGCCTTGCAGCCACGTTCCCGGATCATCGACAGGGATCGATCAACGTGATCCGATGCTTCGGGATGAAAGGTGATCCAACTGGCCCCGGCGTCAGCAAACATACCGATCAGGGCATCCACCGGACGCACCATCAGATGAACGTCAATGGGCGCGGTTACCCCGTGTTTACGCAGCGCCGAGCAAACCGATGGGCCAAAGGTCAGGTTGGGAACGTAATGATTATCCATCACATCGAAGTGAATGATGTCAGCGCCCGCCGCCAGGACGTTGTCCACCTCGTGCCCTAGGTTGGCCAGATCGGCCGCCAAAATGGACGGAGCGATCAAAAAGTCATGCATGCAAGGGTCCCACCGGTAAAAGTCGGCCATCATACAATGCCCGTTGCGAATCAGCGACCTGCGTGGTGCTTCACTTTGGCCCATGCGTCCTGAATGGCTTGAGCTTTGATCTTGGCGGCTTCGATCTGAGAATCATCGCCGCCGGCCGCCGCGACCTTGTCTGGGTGTACCGATCCCATGGCTTTGCGATACGCCTTTTTGAGCACGGGCCCGCGGGTGCCTGGTGCAACACCCAGCACCGTCCAGGGGGAGAGCGGCTGAGGCTGGACGGATGCAGGCTGGGGCCGCGGAGGCGGATTTCGTTTCAGGCGCAGGGCGCCTGCGGGCAACCCCAGACCCTTGAGTATTTCGCCGACCAAGGCCTCGGCCTGCAAAGATTGATAGGCCGCCCGCGTCACCCAGACGATCCAAACCGCCAACATCCACCGCAACATCCGGGAATCGCAGCGCGCCGCCAACCGGGCCAGCACCGACCGATAATCGATACCCGACTTGCCGACATTAAAGGCTTTGACCGCCGAGTCTTGGTCCGACAGGCTGAGATCCCAGGCCTGCATTAATCCCCGGGTGGCTTGAATATGCTCTGGCTGGACCGCCCCACTGGCCTTGCAGGCGCAACCCAGAAGTCGAAAGAACGCGCGCTGGATCACCCGGTCGTCACGCAACTTGTCGTGCCAGCGCATCCAACGCCAACGACTCAATAGCCCGGCCATGCCGGCGCCAAGCAGCGACGCCCACAGCCCAAACGGCAACAACGCTAACGCACCAATTGGTGCCCCCCACCAGGCAATCACAACCACCACCACAACCAAGACTGCTTCAGTCTAGCTTTTGAATTGCCAGATATCTGCTTATAGTGGTCCAGTACTGGATTGAGACCTTCGCTTTTGTTCCGTTATCGCACCCTATTTGCCAGCCTGCTGGCCGCGCCGTTTGCCCTTGGCGAACCCCTGGCCGACCGTCTGGACTGGGTTTCTGACCCCGAGGGCTATCCGCTGTGTGGGGGCTATTATTTGTCTCCCGCTCTGCCCGAGGCCGGCCCGGAAATCGAGGCTCGGGCCGACGCATCGACGTACGACGGGACTGATCGAATCGTGCTCGAGGGCAATGCCGCCCTGTGGAATCAGCAGATTTCTTTGGAAGCCGACGACATCAGTTTGTTTCGGGTTTCCGGGGACGGTGACGCGATCGGCAACGTGGCCCTGCGTGAACCACGGTTCTTGGTACGTGGCAATGCGGCCTCGTTGAACCTGTACACCGGACGAGTCGAGTTATACGGCAGCGAAATTGTCGCCCACGGTTTGCACGTTTACGGCAGCGCCGAGAGTGTGACCCGGGATGGTAGCGGTGTGTTACGCGTCCGCGACGCCTTGTATACCAAGTGCGCGCCGGGGGAAAACGCCTGGCAGCTTGGCTCTGATTACATGAAGCTGGATCGCAATACCGGCCGCGGCTTCGCACGCAACGTGACCTTGCGCGCCAAGGGCGTACCGGTCTTTTGGTTTCCCATCATTGGATTCCCAGTCGATGAACGCCGTTTAACCGGCTTTTTGTGGCCCACGATCAAGAGCGAATCCAATGCGACCGACGGCGAAGACTGGTCGATTGAGGCCCCTTTTTATTGGAATCAAGCGCCTCAGGCCGACATGCAAATCACGCCACGACGGCTGGCCTTTCGAGGCAATGGACTGGACCTAGAACAGCGCTACCTGTTCAACAATGAAAGCACCCTAAGCGCTCGGATTGGGTTGCTGCCAGATGACGATAAAACCAAGACCGATCGTGAGGCTGCCGAGTTGCAATGGTCCTCAAAACCAGGCCAAGCCACCATTGCAAGCGCCGAGGCGGCCTACGCATCGGACGATGAATATGACAGCGAAATCGCAGGCATCGTGGGCCTGGGTAATGACGACTATCCGGCAGTACAAGCCAACCTAAGCCACCGCTCCGAGCGCGGCACCTTGTCGGGCAAGCTGTACACCTACACCGTTGCCGACAAGGATGCGGCCTTAAGTCAGCACCCCTATCGCGAATTGCCCAGAATTAACTACACCCTGGCCGGGGACTGGAATGACTCCAGTGAGTGGAGCACCCGAACCGAGCTGGTGCGTTTTGATCGAGACATCACCGGCCTGAGCGGCGAGACCGCGGTACTCGGTAGCCGTCTGCTAACCCAACTTCAGTCCTCACTGCCCCTGCGCCGCACCTGGGGCTATGCCACCGCACGGGTCGGTGTTGACGCGGTCACCTATCAACTGGATCGAGCATCCGATGACGCGCAAGACGCAACCCCCGGCGCCGTCGTCCCCCGGGCCAGTCTCGACATGGGGCTCAACATCGCCAAGGACTATGGGACCCAGACACATCGAATTGAGCCTAGGATTAAATACCTAATCGCTGGCCACGACGATCAAACCGACCAGCCCAACTTCGATACCGGCGCCATTGGATTTAGCTTTACCCAATTATTCTCAGAGCGCCGGTTCTCCGGCGGCGATCGCATTGGCGATACCGAACAGGTCACGCTGGGATTGTCCAACAAAGTCATTCGGGACGCCGACGGCCGCGAACGTATCCGCGTGGATTTCGGTCAAACCTTCTATTTAAAGGATCGCAAAACCAACCTGACCGATTCATTGGCAACGGATGATCGATCTCCTCTGGTCAGCGAAGCCCGAGTGGCCTTTAGCGAGAACTTTTCTGGCAACGCCGAGGCCACCTTGCGCGACGACATGGGCATCGACAGTGGGGCTCTGGCGATAAAATATCGCGGCTCGAGTGACACCCTGGCCACGCTGCGAACCCGGTTCAGCGACGACAGCGTCACCACCTATGAAGCCAGCGCTCTGTATGGCATCAACGAGCGGTGGCGGGTCGGCGGAGGATTTGCCTTTTCACGGCCGCTGGATCGAACGCAACGTTTTGCCTGGGGATTTGAGTACGAGTCGTGCTGCTGGCGTGCCTCTCTAGTCCAGAGTTATGATCGCCCTGATACCAGCACCAGTGCTGGCACCCATGCTTTAACCTTGCAAGTTCAACTAAAAGGACTTGGAATGGTTGGCCGCAAAGCCATCACCCACTTGGAAGAC
>CALKMT010000011.1 GCA_938091715.1 uncultured Litorivicinus sp. | reverse complement strand
TCCAAAGACACCACCTCACCCTGACTCAACGTGGCCAAAGCCATCCCTGCCAACTCGCCGGCATGCAGGGCATCGGTCAACTGTTCGGCGGTCACCTGGGTGTGCGGCTGGGCCGCCGCGGATGACGATGTCTCCCAAGGGGGTGCTACCGCTTCGGTTGGCTCGCTCGGGGTGACCGGTTCGGGCTCGGGCTCGGGCTCAGGGACCGGTTCGGGCTCGGGTTTTGGTTCGACAACCGCTGCCGCAGGGGGCTCGGGCGCACGAACTTGGGGTTGTTCAGTGGCCGGAGTAACCGTTAGCTGGGAATCGGTCGTCGGTGTCGCACTCGGGGCCGGGGTGCTGGACTCAGTCGCCGCCTCCGCGGCGGGGGCTTTTGGGTCTGGGTATTCTCCCGCGGTTGCCGGACGAAACGCGAGCATCTTGAGCACCGTCATCTCGAAGCCCAAACGAGGCTCAGGGGCCACGGGCAACTCTTGGAAACCCTGCGTGGCCAAGGAATAGTTAAGTTGGATCACCTCTGCGGACATGGACGTGCTCTGGCCGGTGGCGGCTTGTACCGCCATGTCGTGCAAAGCCCGTTGCATGGCCTGTACCAGCCCCGTCCAATCCGGATCGACCTGGGCCACTTCGCGAATCCAAGCCAGGGCAGCGGTCGTGTCACCCTCGGCAATGGCCTGCAACAGATCCCAGATGCCGTCCTGGCCCTGGATCCCCAGCATGTCGTTGACCGCCTGGGTTTCAATCTGGCCGTCGGTAAAGGCAATGGCCTGATCCGTTAGGGTCATGGCATCACGGATACTGCCCCGCGCTGCCCGGCCAATCGCCTCGAGTGCTGGCAGCTCATAGGACAGATTTTCCTGACCCAGCACCTCGGCCAAATGGGCCGCAATGCGATCCGCCGGCAGGTCACGCAATTTAAATTGCAGGCAGCGGGACAGTACCGTGACCGGTACTTTTTCAGGATTGGTGGTGGCCAATAAGAATTTGACGTGGGCCGGCGGTTCTTCAAGGGTTTTCAGCAGCGCGTTAAAACTGCTGTTGGACAACATGTGCACTTCGTCAATCAGGTACACCTTGAAGCGGCCTTCGCTGGGGGCGTACTGGACGTTCTCCAACAGCTCTCGAGTGTCCTCGACCTTGGTGCGACTGGCGGCGTCCACCTCGATCAGATCGACAAACCGGCCTTCTTCGATCGAGACACAGGGCGGGCAGGATAAGCAAGGCGTCGCAGTCGGGCCGTCAACACAGTTCAAACAGCGGGCAAGGATTCGGGCAATCGATGTTTTGCCGACACCCCGGGTGCCAACAAAGAGGTACGCATGATGCAACCGATTATTGATCAGCGCGTTGGTCAGCGCCTGCGCCACGTGATCTTGACCGATCAGTTGGTCAAAGCCCCGTGGGCGATATTTGCGTGCTAGGACCTGGGACAAAACAGCCTCGTCACGTGATTGGCGATGCCCCCCGCCAGCCGCACCTCGGCGCACAATCCACTTGCTACCGTTGCTTCCTTCCGGACCTGGCGGGGTTTACAAGCAATCACCGCGAGGGGACCGACGGAGGTCACCATTGACCCCTTGTTGGGGAGCGCGATTGTGCTAGATCTGCCCGGGTCATGCAAGCTGATCCCACAACAATCGCCCCGCCATCACCAAGGAAACAACCATGACCAGGGGCTTGGCGATCCGCTCGGCATGGGACTCCACCAAACGGGCGCCCCAATAACCACCCACCAATTGCCCCGCCAGCATCAAGGCCGCCACCGGCCAGTACACCAAGGCGGAAGGGGCGAAGATGAGTAATGCGGCGACATTGCTGGCGGCGTTGCAGGCCTTAACGTGCACCGTGCAGCGGGTGACCGACCATTGGGTGCACAGCATTAACGCGGCGAACATCAATGAACCGGTGCCCGGCCCAAAGAACCCATCGTAGGCGCCCACCAGGCCCATGCAGGCCACGGTAACCCAAGACGCCAACTGCCAACGGGGCCAGTTCAGTCGTGTCGCCAGGGCAAAGTACAGGGCGATCAGCAGCAATACCCAGGGCACAATTTCGGCAACGAAACTGGCATCCAGTCCCTTTAGCACCAACGCGCCCAGGACGCTACCCGCAAAGGCCGCCAGCACAGAGGCCCGGACCTGCGCCAACACCAACAATCCCCGTCGGTATAACTGCCAACTGGCCATGCAGGTGCCGGCAAAGGCTGAGCACTTGTTGTTGACCACGGCAGTAATCGGCGGGATGCCGAGCAAGATTTGACCCGGTACGGTGATCAAGCCGCCACCACCGGCCAGGGTATCCAATACTCCGGCCAGCAGCGCCAGGGTAAAAACCCCCAGCGCCAGCTCGATCGAGAACTCAATCAGGGCAGTTCAACCCCAAGCCTGTGCGCCACCTCTTGGTAGCTCTCGACCAGGTCACCGAGATCCTGACGGAACACATCTTTGTCCAACTTGCGATGGGTTTGCGCGTCCCACAATCGACAGCCATCTGGACTGAATTCGTCACCCAGCACCATCTGGCCGTTGAACAGGCCGAACTCGAGCTTGTAGTCGACCAAGATCATACCGGCGTCCAAAAACAGCGGCTTCAGGACGTCGTTGACCTGATGGGTCAGTGCTTCCATCTCGGCTAACTGCTCGGCACTGGCCCAGCCAAAGGTCACACAGTGGCTTTGGGTAATCATGGGGTCGTGCAGGGCATCGTCCTTAAGGAACAACTCAAATACCGGCGGGTTCAGCTCCGCGCCCTCTTCGACGCCCAAGCGTCGGCACAGCGAACCGCTAGCGCGATTTCGTACCACACACTCGACCGGCAACATCTGCAGGCGCTTGACCAACACGTGGTTGGCGTCGATACGTCGCTCAAAATGGGTCGGTACCCCGGCGGCCTCTAGGTGTTGCATGACAAAGGAATCCACCGCGCTATTGATCAGCCCCTTGCGCTCAAGCGAAGCCGTCTTGCCGCCATCAAACGCACTGGTGTCGTTGCGAAATTCCATGATGACCCGATCGGGATCACTGGTTTCCCAGGCCGTTTTGGCCTTGCCTTGATACAGTGCGTTTAACTTATCCATGCGCTAACTCCGTTAAATCAATCCATGCACAGCCATCGGTTTGGCTGGCGATATGAAAAGTCGTCCCCTGGGGCACATGCGGAGCCCACAGGCTTTGCACATGCGCGGGTGTGTTGTTCTTTTCGCTCAGATGGCAGGCCACCAAGGTCTTGAGTCTGGGCGAGAGCAGTTGTTGCAACAACGCCAGGCCTTGCTGGTTGCTGAGGTGGCCATGATCGCCCCCGACTCGGGCCTTGAGCTTGGGCGGGTACGGACCCTGGGCCAGCATTTGAGGGTCATAATTCGCCTCGAGCAACAATCCATCCAAATCCTGAAACTGGCGCACCACATGGGGCGAAACGCTGCCCAAGTCGGTACAGATTCCAATCCGAATTTCGCCGGACTGAAACACAAATTGAGTTGGCTCTCGGGCATCGTGCGGCACCAATACCGGCGTCACCTCGATGTCACCGACCCGCAGCGGCTGGCCGTCCCGCAGAGGCGAAAACTGTTCGAGCCGAGCCCCGGTTGCCGTGCCATGAGAGGCATACACCGGTACGTTCCAGGCCCGCTGCAAACGACCCGCCCCCTGGGCGTGATCGCCATGCTCATGGGTCACAAAAATGGCTTGAATGGAATCCGGCGACACCTGGTGCTTGGCCAAGCGAGATTCCGTATCGCGCACCCCAAACCCCGCGTCAATCAGAATTGACGTACTGGCACTGCTAATCAGCGTGCAATTGCCCTTACTGCCCGATCCGAGCGATACCGCTCGCATTATAGGATTTGTTGCGCGATCTGTAACAGCAGCTCTTCGGCAATCGCAACGCTGCCGCCTTGGCCTAGGAACTGCACGTCGACCTGCACTCCATCGTCCAACAACTGGGCATTGATTTGGTACAAACCGGCCAGATCTTCGGTGGCCAACACCAAAGCCCGGGTCAACAAGTTCAGCTCGGCCAGACGCCGGCGATCCCCTTCGGAGACGTAGCGGCCTTGCACGCGCAGCCCATCCGGGTCGGCGTATTCGGTCACAAAATCGGTTCGTTCAACGGCCTGAACCAGCCCGTCCCAGGCCGTGGCCGGCTCGGTTTTGACTCGGATAGCCAGGCTGCCATCGTCCAACACCGCGCGGGTAATACGCGGCTCGGCGCCCTGCCCTAAGCCCACTGCGCTGACGCGACGGCCGCTTTGCTTGGCGTCCGCCAACCAGATCGAAAACTCGTCCATCCAGGCCGACATTGTTTTGCCATCGAACTCGTCCGCCTGCGCATTCTGTGCCGGTCGAACAACCGATCCGTTGACCCACATCTGAGCACGGATTTCGGTCGAGTCCTCGGCCAAACCGGGGGCCACATCAATCGAAATGCGTCGCCACCCCTGATCTGCCGCCGGCAGATAGCGCAGCAGGTTGCTGTTGGTTCGGCCCTCGTTGGTGCCGGCCAGCCATCCGCTCTCGATGCGTGCGCGATTTCGGTCGGCGACGATGCCGACGCCGTTACGGTCAAAAAAGGTCGTCAATTCGGGCCAGACTTCCTCGGGCAACGCGTCAATGCGCAAAAACGCCAAACGATCCGACTCGAGCAACAGGGTTTCTGCGACTTGCAAACTGGGGTCACCGGCAGGGACCTCCGGCACACGGAATCCCTGGCCGCCAATGCCGGCGACTGCCCCGTCGACGCCCTCAATGGGAAAGGCCTCCAAGGGCGCATCAACATTGAATTCGGCGGGCAACTGGATCGGGTCCAATGTGTAGGAGGACTTGTACTCCTCCGCCCGGTCGTTAAAGGTGTCTTTGACCGGTCCAACACAGCCAGCCAGCCACAACGTGACAAAGGCAACGCCCAGCGTTCGCATCATTGAATAAGTCCCGCTTGACGCATGGCTTGGTCTAACGCGCTGTGATGAGCAGGATCCATGGTCACCAGGGGCAAGCGCACTCGCTCCTGCAACAGACCCAACTTGGCCATGCAGTACTTGGCTGGCGACGGCGAAGACTCGACGAACAAGTCCCGATTGAGCCCGGCCAAGGTTTGATAAATCGCCCGCGCCTCGTCGGCCCGGCCGAGTAGCGCCAATTCAAAGGCTTCGGACATCTGAGCCGGGGCCACATTGGCCGTCACACTGATGTCGCCCTGGCCGCCCATTAAGGTCAGCTCGAGTGCCGTAGAGTCGTCCCCGGAAATCACCAGAAAGTCATCCGGACGGTTTTCGATCAGATATCGACCGCGCTGCAAATCCCCGGTGGCGTCTTTGATGCCGACGATGTTGTCAAAGTCTCGAGCCAGCGCCAGACAGGTGTCATCGGCCAGATCACAGGCCGTACGGCCCGGTACGTTGTACAACAGAATGGGCAGCGAGGTGTTTTCAGCGATGGCCTGGAAGTGGGCATACATGCCGCGCTGGCAAGGCTTGTTGTAATACGGCACCACGGACAGCGAAAAATCCGCCCCGGCCTGCTCGGCCGCAAGGGTGCTGTCGATGGCCTCGGACGTCGAATTAGAGCCGGTGCCGGCGATCACGGGCACCCGTTTGTCGACCGCTTTGACCACGTGGGCAATCACTTGATTGTGCTCGTCGTGGGTCAAGGTCGCGGATTCCCCGGTCGTGCCCACCGCGACAATGGCGTGGGTCCCGGACTCGATATGAAACTCGACCAATGCGTCCAGAGCGGCGTAGTCCACCTGACCCTGTTCATCGAAGGGTGTGACCAGCGCCACCATACTGCCTTGAAGCATTCGAGACTCCTATTTTCGAATGCACGGATGCTACCCGCGAAGGGCCTTTGGCTCAAGACAACACTTGGTTTTTAACGCCGCAACCGCACTAACTTTAGGCAATCCACCCGTAAGGACTTTCGATGTTAGAAGTTGGCCAATCCCTACCCGAATTCAGCCTACCCCTGGACGACGGCTCGATGTTTAACGCATCCGACGCCGCGGGCAAAAATTTGCTGGTATTTTTTTACCCCAAGGCAGACACCCCAGGCTGCACCAAAGAATCCATCGCCTTTTCTGAATTAGCCTCGCAGTTTGCGGCGGCCAACACTCAGATTTTGGGCATCTCCAAGGACAAGGCCGCCAAACAAGCCAAGTTCAAGGCCAAGCACGAGTTGACCGTGATGCTAGGCGCGGACGACGAAACCGACGTGTGCGAGGCCTTTGGCGTCTGGCAGGAAAAATCGATGTACGGCAAGACCTACATGGGCATTGTGCGGGCGACGTTCTTGTTCAATGCCCAAGGCGTATTGGTACACAGCTGGCCCAAGGTCAAGGTCGCCGGACACGCCGAGGACGCGCTGTCAGTGGTCCAGGCCCTCTGAGGCTTCCAGTTGTCGGCTGGCCACTGGCCAAGCCGACACCACTGCCTTGAATAAGGTGGCCAGGGGAATGGCGAAAAACACTCCCCAAAAGCCCCAAATCCCGCCGAACAATAACACCGCAACAATGATCGCGATGGGGTGCAAATTAACCACCTCGGAAAACAACAGCGGCACCAAAACATTGCCATCCAAGGCCTGAATCAGGGCGTACACGCCTAGCAGCCAATAAAACTCGCTGGACCAGCCCCACTGGACAAAGGCCACCGCGGCAACAGGGATGGTGACCACCGCCGCGCCAATGTAGGGGACCACAACTGACAGGCCGACCAACAGCGCCAACAAGGCCGCATAGCGCAAATCCAGAATGGCAAAGGCCACGAAACTGACGCCACCGACGATCAGAATTTCAAGGAACTTACCGCGTACATAATTTGATACTTGGCTTTTCATTTCGGCCCAAACTCGGGCCATGATCGGCCGGCGATCCGGCAATCGACGCCCGACCCAGCCCAAAATCAACTCGGCGTCTTTGAGGAAGAAAAATACCAGGATGGGCACTAACACCAGGTAAATCAGAACCCCCACCAGATTGGGCAGAGACTCGATCGAGAACGACAACAACCACTGACCGACGCCGGACAACTGTTGCCCCGCCTGGTTGATGAGCTGACCGATCTGTTCGGGATTGAAAAACTCGGGGTAGCTATCGGTTAGCTTGAGCAATTGATCCTGGACCGTGGCGACCAGTTTCGGCAACTCGCTAAAAAAGTTTTCCGCCTGCTCCAGTAGCGCCGGGGCGACGCCGACCACGAACCCAACAAAGCCCAAAATCGTAGATAAAAATACCACCAGGATCGAGGCAAAATTCGGCACGCCCCACCCTTTTAATCGATCCACGCCACCCTGCATGATAAAGGCCAACACCAAGGCGGTCAGCACCGGCGCCAGCGGGCGGCCAAGCCAAATGATCACAGCGAAACTGGTGATCAATAACAGGGCAAAAATGATCGCCTCTTCGTCGGACAAATAGCGCTCGATCCAGTTATGCAGCACTTTAAGCACGGGTTTTCTTCACTTCTAAAGTTAACGGAGATTCGCACTGCTGGGTCACGCTGGCGTGGACCCGGTCGGCCCAACGGCGAATGTCAGGGCCCGCCGCGGGGTCGTCCGCCAGAATCTGAAATCCCTGGCCGGGTAGTAACGATGCAAAGGCCAATTTGGCTTTTAACAAGGGCATGGGACAGCGCAACCCTTGGCAATCAATGATGTGCATCTTTTGTCATTTTCCACTTAACGTTACAGGTATAGTACACGCATGATGTTGCGATGCTTGGCGATTTTCGCCTGTTTGTCTCCGCTGGCGTGGGCCCTTGACCAGCAGTCCATCGGGGATCAAATCACCCGAGCACTTTACCAGAGCCCCGAGCGGGTCGACGACCCCATCTTGCTCGGCGCCGCCAGCCGTCTGTTGCGTCCGATCCATCAAGCCAGTGACTGGCGAGATCAACCCTTGCGCCTGGTCATCCTGCGCAACGATCAACTGAATGCCTTTGCAGCCCCAGGCGGTGTGATGGGCTTGCACACGGGGTTGTTTAACGAGGCCGAGAGCGCCGATCAGGTGGCTTCGGTGATCGCGCATGAGGTCGCGCACCTAACGCAACGGCATTTTATCCGCCGACAGGACAGTCAATCGAAAGTTCAGGCGGCCTATTTGGTTGGCACCCTGGCTGCGTTGGCGGCTGGATTTTCCGGCGACCCGACCTTGGGAACCGCCGCCATGTCGGCCACTCAGGCCGCCGCAATCGATCAGACCCTGGCCTTTTCTCGTGAGCACGAGCGCGAAGCGGATCGAGTGGGACTGCAATTAATGTCCGACGCAGGCTATGCCACCGATGGCATGGCGGCCATGTTTGATCGCATGCAAGCGGCACAACAGCTCGCCGGACAACCCCTGCCGTATCTGAGCACCCACCCCCTGTCCACCGATCGCATCGCCGACACCCGGGCCCGGGCCCGTACGGACCGCGACAACATTGCGGTATCCGATCAAGAGTTCCGCCTATGGCAGGCCGTTGGCACGGGGGCAGGACTGAATACCCTGCCCCTGGCGGATATAGGCCGCATTGGCTATCAAATGCAGGCCTGGACATGGCTGCAGCAAGACAAGACCGCGGAGGCGTTGGACGTGATTGAGCAAGGGCAACTAAGCTTTCCCCGGGACTACGCGCTGTTGATCTTTAAAGCCCAAGCGCTTGCGGCAACCAAGCCCGAAGCCGCGCTGGACTTGTACGCCCAGGCTGGGGAATTGCATCCGTACTTTGCCCAGCCGTATCTGGACGCCGAGTCGCTGGCTCGTAGCCTGGGTTGGACGGCGGAATTTTATTATTACGGTGCGTGGGCCGCCGAGCGCAGCGGGCAACCCGCTAAGGCGCAACGCCAGTGGCAGCGGGTTAGCGAAATGGACTCCGCCCTGGCGATCAAGGCCCGGGGATACCTTAAGCCTGAAAATTAACCATTCGGGTCAAGGAGCGCAGGGCGCCCTGGCGTACAGACTCGTCAACTTGAACCTCATAGCGGTTATCCGGCGCTTCTAAGCAGGCCACCAGCTTGGACAGACTGTTCATGGCCATCCATGGGCAGTGCGCGCAACTGACGCAGTCACCCCCAACGCCCCGAGTCGGCGCCTCGATCAGTATCTTGTCGGGCACCGCCTGGCGCATCTTAAAGAAAATGCCCTTATCCGTGGCCACAATCAAATGTGAATGGGGCAAGGCCTGAGCCGCTGAGATCAACTGTTTGGTTGAACCCACCGCATCGGCCATGGCGACCATTTCCTGAGGGCTGTCCGGGTGTACCAAAATGGCCGCATCGGGATAGAGGGCTTTTAGGTCTTCGATGCCACGGGTCCTGAACTCCTCGTGCACAATACAGGCCCCATCCCACAACACCATGTCGGCGCCGGTTTGCTGTTGCACATAGCCGCCCAGGTGCTTGTCCGGTGCCCACAGGATCTTTTTCCCCTGGGCATGCAGGTGTTCGATTACGTCCACCGCAATCGACGAGGTCACCACCCAATCGGCACAGGCTTTAACCGCCGCCGAGGTGTTGGCGTACACCACCGCAACCCGATCCGGATGCTGGGCGCGCCAGGCTTGGAACTCGGCCGCCTGACAGCCGATATCCAGGGAGCAAGTGGCTTGCAGCTCGGGCATGAGTACCGTTTTCTCGGGGCTTAGAATTTTGGCTGTCTCGCCCATAAAGCTGACCCCCGCCACGACCAGCGTTTGTTGCGCACAGTCTTGGCCAAAGCGCGCCATGTCCAGAGAATCACTGACATAGCCGCCGGTGGCCTCGGCCAGGGCTTGCAGGCTGTCGTCCACGTAGTAATGGGCGACCAAACTGGCTTTGCGCTGCTCCAGCAGGTCCCGAGCCCGATCCGCCAGTGCCTGTTGTTCGGCCAAGCTAATTGGCGCCGGCAGAGTGACCTGATCTAGGTAGTCTTTGACGATCTGTTTATTAACGACGTATTCAGCGCTCATACGGGATCCGCGGTACTTTCAAAGGAGGCAAAGCCTACCGATTCGCTCCGCCCTAGGGAAGCTGTTGCGACGGGCAAAAAAAATCCCGGACCAAGCCGGGATTCCAAAAAAGAGGAAAAACTAGCCGATACCGCTCAATGCTGTGAGCGACGGACTAGGGATCTAACAAAGAAATTGGTGGGTCGTGAAGGATTCGAACCTTCGACCAATTGGTTAAAAGCCAACTGCTCTACCAACTGAGCTAACGACCCGGTGTCAGTTGAAGACGGCGCGAATAATACAGGATATTTTAGGCGTGACAATACCTATTTATTGATAATTTGTTGGGTCCGGCAAATTCGCATCGATGAAACCCTGACGCCGCAATTGACAGGCTTCACACCGGCCACAGGCCGCCCCAGCATCGTCGGCTTGGTAGCAGGTGATGGTCATGCTGTAGTCGACCCCCAGCTCGGTACCCAGGCGTGAAATCTCGCCCTTGGACATCTGCATCAACGGGGCATGAATTTGAATACCTGGACCCTCGACCCCGGCCTTGGTGGCCACATTGGCCAGCCGCTCGAAGGCTTCGATGAATTGTGGACGGCAATCCGGATAGCCACTGTAATCCACGGCATTGGCACCGATAAACAGGTGATTGGCCCCGATCACCTCGGCATAGCCCAGAGCAATCGATAAAAACACGGTGTTGCGAGCCGGCACATAGGTCACGGGTATGTCAGCGCCGCCGGTCATACCATCCGTGGGCACGTCGATCGAGCTGTCGGTTAACGCCGAACCACCGATCGCATCCAAGTTTAGTCGGATGACCTTGTGCGGATGATCGCTCATGGCTTGGGCGACGTTCATCGCGGCTTTTAGCTCCGCGTTGTGACGTTGGCCATAGTCGAAGCCCAGGGTGTAACACTCAAAGCCTTGAGATTTAGCGATTGCCAGACAGGTTGCGCTATCCAACCCGCCAGACAGCAGGATGACTGCCTTTTTTGTCATTAATGCCCGGGCTCCTCGCCCCATAAGTATTTGTGCATCTGCAGTTGCATGCGCACCGGTGCCCCGTCCGCCAGGATCCACTCGGCCAGCGCCTTGGGCTCTAACTCGCCGTGCACCGGCGACATCAAGACTTCGCCGACCCGATCCGACAATCGATGCTGATCGATACTCAGACGGGACCACTCGTAATCCGCCCTATCGGCAATCACGAACTTGATTTGATCCTTGGCCGACAAGGCGTCCAAGTTCTCCCAGCGGTTACGATGGGATTCATCGGACCCTGGTGCCTTTAAGTCCATGACCACCGAGACCCGGGGGTCGATGCCTGCAACATCCAGCGCGCCGCTGGTTTCGATGCTGACCTGGTAGTTCGCGTCGCACAGTCGCTGCATCAGCGCCAGCGCCCCTGGCTGTGCCAGCGGCTCGCCTCCGGTGACCGTGACTAAGCGCGCCGGGTAGCTGGCTACCTGTTCCAAAATGCCGTCCAGCTCGATCATCTGGCCGCCATTAAAGGCGTAGGCGCTGTCACACCAGCGACAACGCAGAGGACAGCCGGTCAGACGGATAAACACAGTGGGCAAGCCGATGGTTCGACTCTCCCCCTGGAGCGAGTAAAAGATCTCGCTAATGCGCAGCGCTTGGCTCATCCGTTTAG
>CALKMT010000010.1 GCA_938091715.1 uncultured Litorivicinus sp. | reverse complement strand
GCATTGCGGGGGCATCCTGGGTGGACTGAGTTTTAGCGCCGGTGAACGGGCGCCAGGCGACGGCCAGGGCGGTCACCACCATCATGGCATTGGCCACCAGCGCGACCACCGTGACCAGACTCGGCCCGGACAGGGTGCCGGCATAGATCAACTCTTTGCCCAAGAACCCTAATAACGGCGGCATTCCTGCCATTGATAGGCCAGCCAAAGCGGCGCCGACCCAGGCAATCGGCATGTCCCGGCCAAGCCCTGACAGCTGTGTGATGTCTCGTGAGCCGGCTTTTTTGTCCAGCATGCCTACGGTCAAGAACAGCGCCGCCTTGTACAGCGCGTGGACCAGGATGAACACCACACAGGCCAGCAGTGCGTCCTCGGTGCCTACTCCGATCAGCAGCACCAATGCCCCCAGAGCCATGACGGTGGTATGCGCCATCATCAGCTTTAGGTCGGTCTGACGCAGGGCCCACAGGGCGCCCAACACCATGGTTGTGCCGCCAAGCAGCATCAGGGTGGTATGCCACATGTCCGGGCCGGACATGGCGGGATTTAGCCGTAGCAGTAAATAGATCCCGGCTTTGACCATGGTGGCCGAGTGCAAGTAGGCACTGACCGGCGTCGGTGCGGCCATGGCATTGGGCAGCCAGAAATGAAATGGGAACTGAGCGGATTTGGTCAGACAGCCAATCATTAGGCAGACCATCAACACGGGATACAGGCTTAGACCGGTCAAGCCCTGAGCGTTCCATTCGCTTAACCGCCAGGAACCGGTTTCCAGATGCGCCAGCACCAGGGCGACGAGCAACGCCAATCCGCCCATGCCTGTGACCAGCAAGGCTTGCACCGCGTTACGCCGGGCTTTGGCCATATGGTGGTCAAACCCGACCAGCAAGAACGAGGTTAGGGTCGTGCCTTCCCAGAATAAGAACAGGGAGATCGCATCATCAGCCAACACCAATCCCAACATGGATAGGGCGAACAAACTGAGCAGCCATTGCAACTGAACCCGCCGCCGGTCGGTGGCGAAGTAGGCCGAGGCATAACTCAGAATCATGGCGCCAATGCCGGTGATTAACAGGCAGAACATTAAACTCAGGCCATCCAGTCGAAAGGCCAGCTCGATACCCAAGGAGGGCAACCAATCCCAGGCCCACTCGATCACCTCGCCCTGAGCGACTAGGGGATAGCGCGAGGCAAACAAAACAAACAGCAGTGCGGCGACCGTGGCCGGAAGGTAGGGACCTAGCTTGGGCATAGAGGGGAAACGCACCACCGTGTTTTGATACAATGCATAGTGTCAGTGTGTATGGTTTTTATCCGTTTTCCAATTGGGAAGGTATTACGTGAACCCCTCTACTCTAAATCTGCAGGCGGTCGTGCAACTGTCCGTCTATGCCGGTCATGCGATTCTGCCGTTTTACCGTACCGATCTTGAGGTTCAATCCAAGGCCGACGACTCGCCGGTCACCGCTGCGGATTTGGCGGCCCATCGGTGTATCGCTCAGGGTTTGCAGCACACTGGATTGCAGGTCGTCTCAGAGGAAGGCGAAACCCGGAC
This sequence comes from uncultured Litorivicinus sp., assembly GCA_938091715.1. GTDB lineage: Bacteria > Pseudomonadota > Gammaproteobacteria > Pseudomonadales > Litorivicinaceae > Litorivicinus. The sequence goes on along the minus strand of CALKMT010000010.1, from coordinate 8,110 downwards.
TGAAGCGCGCAGTTATTGGTTGGTAGATCCCTTGGATGGCACGAAAAGCTTTATCAACGGCCAGCCAGATTTTACGGTCAATATTGCCCTGATCGTTGAAGGCCGTCCCGTTTGGGGCGTGGTGCATGCTCCGGTCACTCAGCAGACCTGGTGGGGTGGGCCGGCCGAGGGCAGTTGGGTCGAGGATCAGCAGGGAACTCGGCGCATCGCCTGTGTCGAGCCCCAACAACCACTCAGGGTGCTGGCCAGTCGCAATCATTTAAACGACGCGACCCAGGCATTTATTGCCCAGTTGGGCCCGGTTGACCGAGTCTCCCGGGGCAGCAGCCTGAAATTTTGTGCCATTGCCCAGGGCCAGGCAGACCTTTTCCCCCGACTTGGGCCCTGTTGCGAGTGGGATACCGCCGCGGGCGAGGCGGTCCTGATGGGGGCCGGTGGCAGCCTATGCGATCTTGAAGGCCGCCCGTTACGCTATGGCAAGGCCGACCCTTTAAACCCGTACTTTATCGCCTCAGGTCAAGCGGATCCCCGTGACTACCTGCCACAGGGTCAAGACCGCCAGTAGCGTGCCCAGGCCCACCAAGGTTTGAAAGACAATCATTGAAGCCATGGTCGAGGTGTCGCCCCCCAGTTTCCGAGCCAGGATGTACGACGAGGGGGCCGTCGGGGTGGCCAACAACAGCACAATCACCAATCCAAACAGGGTGTCCAATCCGGTTAGCCACACCAATCCCGCAGCCAAGGCCGGTTTAAGTAGCAGCTGAGCAAATCCGGAATACAGATTCAGGGATAGGTTTTGACTGAAACGCTCAAGGCTAAGGCCCGCCCCGATGGCCAACAGCGACAGCGGCAGCGCGGTTTGTCCAAGGCGCTCCAGGGTTAGCCATAGAAACTCGGGAATGCCCAGCGTGATTTGCGTGGCATTCGCCAGAGCGCCCGCCAGGCAGGCCAGCACCAGGGGGTTGCTGGCAATCGCGATTACTGTTTTGCGCCAACTGACTTGCCCGGCATTCAAGGTTACCAGCGTTGACACACACAGCACGTTGACCAGGACCACGATCGCACCGGCCAAAAGGCCCAGCAGGGCAAAGGATTGGGGATCCAATAACGAAACACCCAAGGACAAGCTGATGTACAGATTAAACCGCGTGATGCCCTGAAACAGGCTGGAGCGAACGGCGGGGGACAGGTGGGTGCGCCAAGCCATGGGCACCAGTGCCAAGGCTCCCATGATCAGAATCGGCAGGTACAACACCAACAGCAGGTGCCCCCAGGGCAGCCCGGTCAGTTCTGCGCGACTGATGGTGCTGAACAGCAAGGCCGGCATCAGCACGTAGTACACGATCGATTCCAGACCGGCCCAAACCGAGTCGTCCGACACCCATCGTTGTTTCAGTCCCCAACCCAGCGCCATCATCACCACCAAGGGGGCGATGGCATTGAGTAGGGGCGTGATCATGCGAACAAGCTTTCGTTACGCACGCAGGTCTGAATCCGGTCCGGACCGGTCGAGACAATGTCAAAGGGCGCGCCGACCAGGGCCTCGATGCGGGCCACATAATCCTTGGCCGCCTGGGGCAGGGCGTCATAGTCCTGAACGCCAAAGGTAACCGCGTCCCAGCCGGGCATGGTCTCGTATACCGGGGTGGCCTCATCCAAACGGGACACGTCGGTCAAGGACTCGACCCGGGTGCCGTCGGACAGCTCATAGGCCACGCAGATTTTGACTTCTTTTAGGCCGTCCAATACATCCAGCTTGGTCAGGCACAGACCGGTGATCGAGCTGACCTGAATGGCTTGGCGCACGGCCACGGCATCAAACCAGCCGCATCGGCGCTCGCGTCCGGTGGTGGTGCCAAACTCCTGGCCTACCGTGCCTAAGTGCTCACCGATCGAGTCGTGCAATTCGGTCGGGAATGGACCGCTGCCGACCCGGGTGGTGTAGGCCTTGGTAATGCCCAAGACGTAGTCCAGGTACAAGGGGCCAAAGCCCGAACCCGAGGCAACGCCGCCGGCGGTGGTGTTGGAGCTGGTGACATACGGATAGGTGCCATGGTCAATGTCCAACAGCGAACCCTGGGCGCCCTCGAATAACAGGTTTTCCCCGGCTTCTCGTGCGGTATGCAGCAGGGCAACCGTGTCAACAATGCAGCCGCGCAGGCGCTCGATCTGGGCCATGGTCTTGTCCAGCTGGGCTTGCACATCGCAGGGCTCGGCGCCGTAGTAGCTGGTCAGCATGTGGTTGTGGTGATCCAGCATTTCTTTCAGTTTGGCTTCGAATTGCTCGGGCACCAAGGCATCGCCCAGGCGCACACCCCGGCGGGCGACTTTGTCTTCGTAAGCAGGGCCGATGCCGCGCCCGGTGGTACCAATCTTGGCCTTGCCGCGGCGGGCCTCTCGGGCCTGGTCCAGGGCTACGTGGACGTCCAAAATCAACGGACAGGCGGGGCTGATTTTCAGGCGATTCATGACTTGAACGCCGTTCTGTTCCAGTCCGTCAATCTCGGTCAACAGGGCATCTAGGCTAAGCACGACGCCGTTGCCGATGACGCAAGTCACGTCCGGGCGCATGATGCCGCTGGGAATCAAATGCAAAGCGGTTTTCTTGCCGTCGATGACCAAGGTGTGGCCTGCGTTGTGACCGCCCTGATAGCGCGCGACAATGCGAACCTGATCGGTCAGCAGGTCAACGATTTTACCCTTGCCCTCGTCACCCCATTGGGTGCCCAGTACCACTAAGCTTTTGTTCATGTGTTTTCGATCGTCCATTGATGATTCTGTTTGACTAGGCGACGTCGTCCGGATTCGGCGCTGTCGGACAGGTCGGTCATAATAATTTCCCCAGCGGCTCGCAATTCGGCCACCTTGCGTTTCAGCGCAGGGTCAGCATCGTTGGGGGCCAAAATCGGTGTTTGGGCCGCCATCGCCGGCTGGTACCGTTGCCATAAACGCAGATCGGCGCTAAAGCCCGTGGCAGGCCGAGCCGTGCCAAAGCTGGCACCGATCGCATCGTAGCGCCCGCCTCGGGCTAGAGCCGAGGGCTCGTCCTTGGCATACAGGCTAAACACCATGCCGGTGTGGTAATGCGCGCCACGCCCTTCGGCGAAATCAAAGTGAATCGTGCACGCGTCGTTGACCGCGCCAGCTAGCTGTTCGCAGGCATCGAAGACCGCGGTCAGGGTCGGAAACGCTTGGCGCAGGTCACTTAGGCAGTCGACGCCGCCGTGGCAAAGGATCAGTGCCATGGCCTGTGCGTGAATAGGCGCGGGTAATTCGGCCTGGGTTAACAGCGTGGCGTCTTTGGTGGACAGCGCCTGCTCGACCTCGCGGCGGCATCGTGGGGGAACCTGGCTCATGGCCTCGGCAAAAACCGCAACGTGTCCAACATCCAGCGTGCGCTCGGGTAACTGCAGCGACTCGGTCAGCTCTAACAGCAGGCGAATGACTTCCAGGTCGGCTGCCAAGTCCGCATGCCCAAACAGCTCGGCACCGACCTGAATCGGGGCCCGGGAATCGCCGGGCTGATCGGGGCGGGCCTGTAGGGTAGATCCGCAGTAACACAGCCGGTTAATGCCGTTGCCCTGACGGGCATCCATGCGCGCAGCCTGGGGGGTCATGTCGGCCCTAATGCCCAGTTGCCGGCCGCTCAGCTGATCGGTGACTTTGAGCGTTTGCAGATCCAAATCCGCTCCGACACCGGTCAATAATACGTCGGTAAACTCCGCCATGGGCGGCATAATCAGCCGATAGCCCCAGCCCTGCATTTGGTCTAAGCAGCGACGTCGAAGTTGCTCGATTTGGAAAGCCTCGTCCGGCCCCGCCTCGTCGATGCCCTCGGGCAGCATCCAGGTGTTGTGTGTCATGGATCGGCCCTAGTTGAGCAAGGTGGCCAGCTGGCGCCGACCTTGCCGCACCGCAGGGTGGTCTTTGCCCAGCAGCTCGAACAGTTTAAGTAACAGCGTTCTGGCGCCATCGTCTCGGTATTCGCGATGCTGACGAACCATGTCCAGCAGCCCGCTGATGGCCTGCTCAAGTTGACCGCTTTGTGCCTGGCGTGCGGCCAGGAAATAGCGCGCGTCTAAATTGGCCGGATCCGCATCGAGTTGGGCTTGGCATTCTAGAAGTGTCGGCGCGTCGCCCACCAAGGATTGCAGCTGGGCTTGGGCCTTGAGTCGCTGAACGATAGGGTGGTCGGCATGGCTGTCCGGTAGCCGCTCGCAGATGGCTTGGGCTTCATCGGATTGGCCATTCATGTCCAGCACCGAGGCCAGTTCCACAAAGGCATCGTGATTTTCAGGATCGGCTTCTAACAGGGCATTGAATGCTTCGATAGCGCCCTCGAGGTCTCCGTCGTCGGCCAGTTCCCGGGCCAATTCCAATCCGTTAAGGGCTGGCTTTTCGACGTGTTTTTCCAGGAATGCCCGGACTTCGCCCTCGGGCAAGGCGCCCATAAAATGGTCCAGAACCTGGCCGTCTTTGACCAACAGTACGGTTGGCATCGAGCGCACGCCGACCTGAGCGGCCAACATTTGATTGGCCTCGGTGTCGATTTTGGCCAGCAAAAATGCACCCTGGTATTCGTCTGCCAGACTTTCCAGGACCGGAGTCAGCTGTTTACAAGGAGCACACCAGTCTGCCCAGAAATCGACCAGTACGGGTTGTTGCTGGCTGCCCTGCAGCACAATGCGCTCAAAATCGTCTTGGCTGACGTCTACGACGAAGCTGTTCATGAAGCATCCTTTGGTTAAGGCGCCGTAGTTTACGGAATTTAAGGCGTTTTCGGTAGGTCAGTTAGTGGACGTGGCCCGTTGGCCTTTTTCAAGATACATCCGGCCATCTGCCGTCTCGAATAGTTGTGAGGACTGATGCCCGTCGTTGGGAAAGGTGGCCACGCCCGCGCTGCTGGTGATTTGAATGTGATAATCGGAATAGCTGATCGGTTCGGCTATTTTTTCTCGAATATCTGCAAGCAGCGGTTCCAGTTTGGTACTGGGGTCAATGTCCTCTAACAGGATGCCGAACTCATCGCCGCCCAAACGCCCGACCAGATCTCCGCCGCGCACCCATTGACTCAGTCGCTCGGCCACGGTTTGCAAGACATGATCCCCGGCCCGGTGGCCGTGCTGGTCGTTCACCGGCTTGAACTCGTTTAAATCCAGCAACACCAGCGCCAGTTGGTTGCCGTTGCGTTGATGGCGAGCCAGAGCACGTTCGAATTCTTGTTCAAAATGGTGCTTGTGGGCCAGCCGCGTCAGGCCGTCATGATTGGCGGCAAATTGCAGCTTGATCTCGTGTGCCTTGCGGGTAATGGCATGGCGGATGGTGCGGCTTAGGGTCTGGGTATTGATTTCATTTTTGTTGATGAAATCGGTCGCTCCCAGGTCCAGCGCTTCCATATCGACCGCCGGATTATCGTTTCCGGTTACGATCACCACGGGTTTGGGAATGGCCAGGTCACGGGCGTGACGCAACAGATCCATGCCGCTTTCACCGCCCAGATCCAGATCCACCAAGAACAAATCAAAATCTGCCTGATTCAGGGCATCGACACCGGCTTTAAGCGAGTGAAAGGATTCCACTCGATAGCGATGGTGCGGATCTTTGGACAATTGCCGTGTAATGGCAAAGCAATCGTCTGGCGAGTCGTCGATGACGGCTACGGAATATTCTTTCATCTGGTCATTAGATTTATCGCAATGGCCTCGGATCTGCAACCGTGCACAGTGCGATAGCGCCCAGTAACTGTGTGATGAACGCGACAGCCTTAGATATCGTCAAAAAAGCTTTTAACCGAGTCGAACCAAGTTGAGCTCTTCGGTTGATGCTTTTTGCCCGTGGTGGATTCACGGAACTGTTCTAACAACTCTTTTTGTGCCTTGGACAATCCCACTGGGGTTTCGACTACGACTTTACACAGCAGATCGCCCACTGCGCCGCCACGAACGGGCTTGATGCCTTTGGCTCGTAGGCGGAACATTTTACCGGTCTGGGTGCCCTCAGGGATGGTCAACTTGACCCGCCCTGACAGGGTGGGGACTTCTAAATCGCCGCCCAAGGCCGCGTCGGCGAAGTTGATCGGGACTTCGCAATACAGATGTTTGCCGTCGCGCTCAAAGATGGGGTGTTGTTTAACGCTGACTTGCACGTACAAATCACCGGTTCTACCGCCGTTGGGTGCGGCCTCGCCTTCGCCGCCTAGGCGGATCCGGTCACCCGTGTCGACCCCAGGGGGGATCTTGACGGACAGCGTTTTGGATTCCTCTGTGACGCCGCGACCACGGCAACTGGTGCAAGGGTCCTCGATGACCTGGCCCCGGCCTTGGCAGCGCGGACAGGTTTGTTGGACGGCGAAAAAGCCTTGCTGCATGCGCACCTGACCGTGGCCGTTGCAGGTGCCACAGGTGGACGGCTTGCTGCCAGACTTGGCCCCGGTGCCCGAACATGGGCTGCAGGCCACCAAGGTGGGAATGCGGATCTTTTTCTCGACGCCGCGTACGGCTTCTTCGAGTGACAACTCCATGGAGTAGCGCAGATCGGCACCGGGAGCTGGGCCACTGGGACCGCGTCGCCCGCCGCCACCAAAAATGTCACCAAACACGTCGCCAAAGATGTCGCCGAAATCAGCCCCCCCTTGGCCACCACCAAAACCGCCGCCGGCACTGCCGTCAACGGCTTCGTGGCCGTAGCGATCATAGGCCGCGCGCTTATCGGCATCGGCCAGCACTTCGTAGGCTTCTGAGAGTTCTTTAAACTTCTCTTCGGCCGAGGCATCACCCGGGTTGCGGTCCGGGTGATACTTCATGGCCTTTTTGCGGTAGGCCTTTTTTAGTTCTTTGCTATCAATGTCCTTTGATACGCCTAGAACGTCGTAGTAGTCGCGCTTAGCCAATCCGAGCTGCTCCCAATGCAGTAAGTGTTACTTGTCGTCCTTAACTTCTTCGAACTCAGCATCGACCACGTCATCATCACTGCTTGTGTTCTCTTCGGCTTCGGGGGTTTCTCCCTCGGGCTGAGCGGCGTAAAGCTTTTCAGCAATTTTTGCCTGCGCTTCGCTCAGGGCCTGAGTCTTGGCCTCGATTTCGGATTTGTCATCGCCCTTCAGCGCTTCTTCAAGCTCGCTTGCGGCAGCTTCAACCGGCGCTTTGTCTTCCTCGGTCAGCTTGTCGCCGGCTTCGGTCAAGGCTTTGCGCGTGGCGTGCAACAGTCCATCGCCTGTGTTGCGAGCGGTGATCATCTCTTCAAACTTTTTGTCGTCCGCCGCGTTGGCCTCAGCGTCCGCCACCATTTTCTCGATTTCATCGTCTGACAGACCGCTTGAGGCCTTGATAACAATCGATTGCTCTTTGTTGGTCGCTTTGTCTTTGGCCGACACGTTCAGGATGCCGTTGGCGTCGATGTCAAAGGCGACTTCGATCTGGGGCATGCCACGAGGCGCAGGCGGAATGTCCGACAGATCAAACTTGCCCAAGCTCTTGTTGGCCGCAGCCTGCTTGCGCTCGCCCTGCAAGACATGAATGGTAACCGCGGGTTGATTGTCTTCGGCGGTTGAAAACACCTGGGTTTTCTTGGTCGGGATGGTGGTGTTTTTCTCGATCAACGCGGTCATCACGCCACCCATGGTCTCGATACCCAGGCTAAGCGGCGTCACGTCCAACAACAGAACGTCCTTCACGTCGCCCGACAGAACGGCACCTTGTAGGGCAGCACCCACCGCCACGGCTTCGTCCGGGTTAACGTCCTTGCGCGGCTCTTTGCCAAAGAACTCAGCGACCTGCTTTTGCACCATGGGCATGCGAGTTTGTCCGCCGACCAGGATCACGTCATCGATCTCATCCGCTGACAAGTCCGCGTCGATCAGGGCCTGTTTGCAGGGCTTCAACGAGTTCATAACCAGGTCTTCAACCAAGGATTCCAACTTGGCGCGGGTAATCTTGATGTTCAGGTGCTTCGGCCCGGTGGCGTCTGCCGTGATGTAGGGCAGGTTGACGTCGGTCTGCTGACTTGAGGACAGCTCAATCTTGGCCTTTTCTGCGGCTTCTTTTAGGCGCTGCATGGCCAAGGGGTCGCCCTTCAAGTCCATGCCTTGCTCTGACTTAAAGCTGTCAGCCAA
>CALKMT010000009.1 GCA_938091715.1 uncultured Litorivicinus sp. | reverse complement strand
CGCCGGGACATGGGGGATTGGCTGGCCGAGCGTCCCGATCGGTTTGTCACCTTCAATGTTATGCCCAACCTATTAAACGATGCTGCCAGTCTAGAGTGGCTGATTGCGCGCTTGTCCGAGTTACCCGAACATTTCCGCCAGTGTTTGAATCTGGAAATTACTGAACAGGCGGTCGGGAGCTTGATCCACAGGGATGCCCTGACACGCATTCGACGCTTGGACTTGGAGTTGTATCTGGATGATTTTGGGGCGGGTGATTCAAATCTGTATCGGCTGATCGATATCAAGCCCGAGGCGATCAAGCTGGATCGCTTTTTGATCGAACTGATTATGGACAACGAGCCGCAACTCGCGGTGTTGAACCAAGTGCTGCGGCTGGCGCGCACCATTTCGCCGCGCATTATTGCCGAAGGGATCGAGACCGAGCAGCAATTTGAACTCGTGCGCCGCCTGGATGTTGATTTGGTGCAGGGGTATTACATCGGCCGGCGATTGGACTTGAAAACCGGCGCAACACTGGGCGCGTTGTCACCCTCTAATTGATAGGCCAGCACCAGAATTTCAGCCACGATCCTGTAAAGGGCTTCGGGAATTTCCTCGCCGACACCGATCGGGTCCAGGGCCGCGGCCAGTTGCACATGTTGCAGGATCGGAACCTTTTCCTGGCGTGCCTGCGCTAGGATCGCCAGGGCCTGTGCCTGTCGGCCTTGGCGGGTGGCTCGGGGTGCGTTGTGTCCATCGTAATGCAGGGCCGTGGCAGTTTTCATACGTGTACATCCAAGTGCCCCTCCGAGGTGGCGGGGCGCGGTGTTAGGGGTTCGATTCGACAGCACGTCACCGCGATCCCAGCATCGGCCAAACGTTGCTCCAACCCGGGCCCCAGCGCCGTCAATGCTTTGTGTGTCTTTGCTTGCTCGGCCTGCAGCGTCAGCGATACGCCGCTGGGCTGCAGTTCTGCGCAAACACACAGCACGCCTGCGGTGGGTAGCTCGAACAGCAACCGAAAGCTCCAGCAGTCTCGCTGGTTGGGTACTTTTGTTAGCCAGGCTTCAGCGTTGATCCAGCGCTCTGTGATGGGAATGGGCAGATCAAATCGCAGGCTGTGAAGGCCTTGTCGATAGTCTTCGTGCTGGGCCAGTACCCGGTGTTCCGCTTGCTGCTGAAACCGCTCGCGCAAGGCGGGATCCAGAGTGTCGGCCATGCGTTTCAATAACTCGCTGTGGGTCGCGGCCTGGATCCAGCGTTTGACCGAATCGGGTTGTGTGAGTTGAGCCAACACCGCGGCCCAGTCCTGAAAGCCAGGCTGCCTAAGGGCGGACTGGATCACCAAAGCGGTGACCGAAGGGCGTGTCGGCAGTGCGTCCAGCAATGCGCCTGCGTTAGCGAAGCTAGAGGCCTGCGAGCCCCCGCCGGGGGCGGTCACACGAATCGCTCCCTGATGGCGATAAATCGAAATGGGCGAGATCCCAGGGGGTGCCGGCGCGGTCAGGACAAAACTTGTGCCCTGAACCCTCAAGGTAATCTGGAACTGCCCAGGGGCCATCTCACGACTGCCCACGACTTGGGCGCTAACGGCTTGCGCCGGTGAGGTCGCGTTCAGTTGCCCCAGATGTTGAATCAGCGCCTGGCTGGACTGTGGTTTTGCCAAACCGGACGTCAACCCCGGAGGTCGGATTACGGGCGTTTGCACTGTATACTCGCGGTAATGACAACACCCTTAAACATAGACCAATTATCCATCGAGCGAGACGAGCGGTGGTTGGTTCAGAATTTTTCTTTGCAGGCATTGCCGGGACAACTGATTCAGGTGGCGGGGCCTAATGGCGCGGGCAAAAGCACTTTGCTGCGGGCCATTGCGGGTTTGTATTCGGGCTTCGAGGGGCAGATTCAGGTCGCCGGCGCCCAGACTCCTGCCCAGCGGCGGGCCCAGGTGTTGCTGTGGACGGCCTTGCCAGGGGTCAAATCCCGGTTGAGTGCGCGCCAGAATCTGCAGTGGTTACTCAGTTTGCGTGGTGATTGTGCTGATCCGGATCCCTTGCTGGCGCAGGTCGGCTTGCGCGGCTGGGAGGACGCTTTGGCCGGCCTGTTATCGACCGGTCAGGCGCGCCGGATCGCCCTGGCATCCTTGCTGGCGAATGAATCTCCCCTGTGGTGTTTGGACGAGCCCTTCAATGCCATCGATGTGGACGGCCAGGCCCTATTGGCCGGGCTGATTCGCAAGCGACTGGCGGCGGGTGCGGTGGTTCTATTGGCGACCCACCATGCGCCGGCGGATTTGCAGCCGGACCAAGTCGTCAATCTGGGGGGTGGCCTGTGACTCGCCTGACGAGTGTATTCATGCGCGACGTGGCGCTGAACTGGAACGATCTAGGCGCGGCCATGCGGCCGGTCATGTTCTTTGCCTTGGTCGCAGTCAGTTTTCCATTGGGCCTGGGGGCGGACCCCCAATTGTTAAGAGAGGTTGCGCCCGGTTTGGTCTGGGTCGCGGCCCTGTTGTCGGTTCTGCTAGCATTGGACGGATTATTCAGGGACGACGTGTTGGATGGCACGTTGGAGCAGTGGCTGTTGTCAGACCTGCCCTTGTCGCTGACCGTTTTGTCGCGGGTGACGGCTCAATGGATCGCCCATGTGTTGCCGGTGGTCCTGATGGGGCCGCTGGTAGCGCTGGGATTGGGGTTAACGTTCGACACGGCGTTGATCCTGATGGCGACACTGGCCTTGGGCACCCCGACGGTCATGCTGCTGGGCAGTTTGGGCAGTGCGCTGCTGGCGCCAGCTCGCAGTGGAAGCGGATTGTTAGGGCTATTGGTACTGCCGTTGTTTATACCGATTTTGGTATTTGGCGCGGGCACCACCATGGCTTATGCCGGTGGGGCGGAAGTATCCGCTCAGATGGCACTGCTGGGGGCGATGTTTGTTGCCGCGCTCAGCTTGTTGCCGGCCGCAATTGCGGCGGCATTGCGTATCGTGACAGGAGGCTAGATGGCGCGCACTTGGCAATGGTTTCATCGGTGGGGTTCTCCGCCGCACGTATTTCATGCTGGACGTCAGTGGCAACTCGGTTTTGGGGTTGCAGGCTTTGCCCTGCTAATGCTGGGTTGGGTGTGGGGTCTGGCCTTTGCGCCGGTGGATTACCAACAGGGCAACAGCTACCGAATTATCTTCCTGCACGTGCCGGTAGCCTTCCTGGCCCAGTCTCTCTACATGGCCATGGCCGCGGCGGGCTTGGTCTTGTTGGTGTGGAAAATGAAAATTGCCGACTTGGTGATTCAAGCCACCTTGCCGATCGGTGCGGTGATCACCTTTCTGGCGCTGGTAACCGGTGCCATTTGGGGCAAGCCAACCTGGGGTACGTATTGGGTTTGGGACGCGCGCCTGACCTCGATGTTGATCTTGTTGTTTTTGTACCTGGGCGGCATGGCATTGCGTCCTGCGTTGCCCAGCGACGTGGCCGGACGGGCGGTCGCTTTGTTGCTGGTGGTCGGCGTAATTAATATCCCGATCATCAAATACAGCGTCGAGTGGTGGAACACCTTGCACCAGGGCGCCACCTTGAAATTGACCGAACGTCCCGCGATGCCGGCCAGTATGTGGGTGCCGCTGGTGATATCGATCCTTGCGATGTATTGCTTGGCCGGATTTTGGGTTTTGCAGCGCTTGCGCACCCTGTTGTTGCTGCGTGAGTCCAAAGCCAAATGGGCGCGGGAATGGGTAGGTGAAAAATATGGCCTTTGATAGCGTGTCGGAATTTCTGGCCATGGGGCGTCACGGCCCCTACGTCTGGAGCTCCTTTGGAATCGCAGTGGTGTGTTTTGTGGCCTTTGCCGTCGAAGACCGCCTCAGCCGGCGTCGTGCCATTAAAAAAATTCAACAGGCGGTGCGCCGGGAGCGTTCATGAATCCAGCACGTAAACAAAAGTTGACCTTGGTGTTGCTGGGGGTGTTTGGGGTCTCTGTGGCCATTGGCCTGACACTCTATGCCCTGTCCAACAACATCAACTTGTTTTACCCGCCTGAAAAAGTGGTCGCCGGCGAAGCGCCGGAAGGCACCACCATTCGGGTCGGCGGCATGGTCGTGGATGACAGCGTAGTCCGAGCTTCAGATAGCTTAAAGGTGTCCTTTCAAGTAACTGATTACGCAGAAAAAGTAACCATTAAATACGAAGGGATCTTGCCGGATTTATTCCGTGAGGGTCAGGGCATCGTGGCCGAGGGCCAGCTGCAAAATGGCGTGTTGATGGCGGACGTGGTGTTGGCCAAGCACGACGAGCAGTACATGCCCCCTGAAATTGCCGAAACCCTAAAAAACAAACCGACTGACGAGGTTTCAACCTACTGATGCTAGTGCCAGAGCTGGGTCATATCGCATTTTGGTTAGGATTCGGGGTGTCCGTATCGCTGGCCGTTATTCCGCAAGTGGGTAGTTACGCCGGGTGGCGCTCTTGGATGGGCAGCGCAATCGGGCTCAGTTACGGGGTCTTTTTGTTTGCCACCCTGGCCTTTGCAGTCCTGCTGTACGGTTTCCTGACGGACGATTTCAGCGTCGCCTATATTGCCAAACAGTCCAACACCGCCATGCCGTGGTATTTCAAAGCCAGCGCGTTGTGGGGCGGGCACGAAGGCTCCTTGATGCTATGGATCTGGGTGCTGGCCTTATGGACGGCCTTGGTCGCCGCGCTGAGTAACAACCTGCCGCTGATCTTGCGGGCCCGAATTTTGTCGGTGCTGGGCATGATTTGTATTGGGTTCTTTGCCTTTACGGGGGTTACGTCGAACCCCTTCGAGCGAACCCTGCCTAATGTGCCCGCAGACGGGGCCGACTTGAATCCGCTGTTGCAGGACGTGGGCCTGATTTTTCACCCTCCACTTTTGTATGTGGGGTATGTCGGTTTTGCGGTGGCTTTTGCCTTTGCGGTGGCGGCATTGCAGGGCGGACGCTTGGATGCTGCCTGGGCGCGCTGGACTCGCCCCTGGACCACAGCAGCCTGGGTCTTTTTGACTCTGGGGATCGCCTTGGGATCCTGGTGGGCCTATTACGAGCTGGGCTGGGGCGGTTGGTGGTTCTGGGACCCGGTGGAAAACGCCTCGCTGTTGCCGTGGTTGGTGGGAACGGCCCTGGTCCATTCCCTGGCCGTCACGGAAAAGCGCGGTAACTTCCGAGCATGGACCGTGTTGTTGGCCATTAGCGCATTCTGTTTGTCCTTGCTGGGCACGTTCCTGGTGCGTTCTGGGGTTCTGAC
>CALKMT010000008.1 GCA_938091715.1 uncultured Litorivicinus sp. | reverse complement strand
CAGGGCACGAGATCATTTCTGTGGACGGCCGGGATACGGACGGCTGGCAAGCGGTGGGGTTGGCGATCCTGGCCGCGGCGGGCGAGTCCGATCCGATTGAAGTCAAGATGAGCCGTCCCGGGGATTCCACTGCGCGTCTTTATTCGCTGGATGTGTCTTCGCTGCAAGGCGAGCTAAAGAACCCCTTGGAGCAGTTGGGCATCGAACCCTTTTCACCGGTGATCGAGCCGGTGGTCGGTCAACTGAGCCCCCAGGGACCCGCCGAGCGGGCCGGACTGCAGGTTGACGATCGAATTGTCGCGATCGACGGCCAGGCCATCGCGGACTGGATGCCCCTGGTCGACGCGGTGCGCGCCTCGGAGGGCAAAGCCCTGGCATTTTCGGTCGAACGCCAAGGCCTGCCGGTCGAGCTGTCGATCACCCCCGAGGTGATTGACGGGGTGACCCGGGTGGGCATCTTGCCCGCGCCGGTGGATTTGCCGCCCGAGTATTTGCGCACCCGACAGTCGGGCCCGATTCAGGCGCTGGGCGATGGCGTGGCACGGACCTATCAGATGTCCGTGATCACCCTAGAGGCCATGTGGAAAATGGTCACCGGCGTTCTGTCGACCGCTAACTTGTCCGGCCCTATTACCATTGCTAAAGTGGCGTCGACTTCGGCCGAGTCGGGTTTGTTGCCGTATCTGGCGTTTATGGCCTACTTAAGCGTCAGCCTCGGGGTATTGAATTTGCTCCCCATCCCGGTTTTGGATGGCGGACATTTGGCCTGGTACGCCATCGAGGCGGTGCGTGGCAAGCCGGTTTCCGAGCGCATTCAGGCGATGGGAATGCAGGTCGGCATGAGCCTGGTAATGGCCCTGATGGTAGTTGCGTTTTATAACGATTTGTTTCGCCCGTAAGGGGCTGAAACCTAATGGATTTTGACCTTTGACACGATTTCGTTCAGTCATCGCTGCGGCGGTGCTTTTGACCTCTCAGGCCCATGCCTTTCCGATCCAAGATATTCGTATCGACGGTCTAAAACGTGTCAGCTCCGAGCGCGTATTCGCCAGCCTGCCGATCACCGCGGGTCAGGACTTCACCCCAGAGGCCGGTGCCGACACGATCCGCGAATTGTTCGACCTGGGCTTCTTTAAATCGATCGATTTGTCTCGCGACGGCAATGTGCTGTTGATCCAAGTGCAGGAGCGCCCAGCCATCGCGCGTATCCTGATCGAGGGCAACGACCTAATTCCCGACGAAGCGATCCGCGACGTCATGAGCAACCTAGGCTTGCGCGAGGGCGACGTGATCAACCAGTCGGCCTTGGACAATCTGGCCAAATCGTTGCAACGTGAGTACGAAAACCAGGGCCGCTACGACGCCCAAGTCAGCTCGCGTCAGGTCGAGTTGCCCGATAACCGGGTCGGCATCGAAGTCACCATCAACGAAGGGGCGATCGCGCGGATCGGCCAGATTCGCTTCTTTGGTGCGGATGCCTACGACGATGACGATCTGCGCGACGAGATGGAGCTCAAAGAGCCCGGCGCCTTCACCTTCTTTTCTAAGTCTGATCGCTACAGCCTGCAAAAGCTGCGCGGGGACATTGAACGCTTGCGCTCGCTGTACTTGGACAGCGGTTATGCCCAGGTGCAGATCGACACCCCCTCGGTGCAATTTGACCCGGCCAGCAGCCGAATCTATTTAAGCGTGCGGATCCAAGAAGGTCCGCGCTATTCCATCGGCGACATCGCGATTGCCGGTGACATTCCAGCCGAGATTCAAGGCCTCGAGGGGCGTATCGGGATCCAGACTGGCGACACCTTTGCCCGCAGCGAGTTGGCCAAGGATATCCAGACCCTGCAAAGCGTCATGGGCAACGGCGGTTATACCCAGGCCCAAGTCCGCGAGCTGACCGACTTTGACCCGGACAGTGGCACGGTGGACGTGACCTATTTGGTCACGCCGCAACTGCAGACCTACGTCCGCCGCATCAACTTCCGCGGCAACCTGGTGACCACCGACACAGTCCTGCGCCGCAGTATGGTGCAAATGGAAGGCGCGCTGGCCGACGCCAGCAAGGTCGAGCAGTCCCGGCGCCGGTTGGAGCAGCTTGGTTACTTTGCCCGGGTCACGCCGCGCTTTACGCCGGTGCCAGGCTCGCCAGACCAGGTCGACTTGGACATGGAAATCGAAGAGCAGGCGACCGGTACCTTCAGTGCCAGCGTGGGTTACTCGCAATCGGCCGGTGCGGTGTTTGGCGTGTCCCTGGCCCAGGACAACTTTTTAGGCACGGGTAACAACGTCAGTGTCGGTGTCAATAAGTCCGATGCGGTGTCGCAGTTGAACTTTTCGTTCTACGACCCCTTCCTGACGGTGGATGGCGTTAGCCGCAGCATCAACGCGTTCTACAGCGAAACCGATTTCGCCGAGCAAGGCTCGAGCAGTTATCAGATCGACCAATCTGGGCTGTCGATTGGATTTGGCTATCCGATCTCAGTGGACCAGCGTATCGGCTTTACCGGCGGCCTGCGCATGACCGATCTCAAGGTCGGCAGCGCCAATGACATCGATCAAATCGAGTCCTTCCAGGCCAGCGTCCAGAACGAGACCAGCTTCGTTGAATTCGAATCCAGCTTGTTCTGGCAGCGCTCGACCCTAAACCGCGGACGTTTCCCGACCCAGGGCTCGTTCCAGCGTGTTGATTTGGGCTTGTCGTTGCCCGGCTCGGATTTGACCTACTACACCCTGGGCGCTCAGACCGAGAAATACTTTGAGATGGGCGAAGAGTCAGCCGTCCGAGTCCGCTCCCGTGTCTTCTATGGCGATGGCTATGGCGATTTGAACGGTCTGCCGTTCTTCCGTAATTACTTTGTCGGCGGCGAGCGCAGTCTGCGGGGCTTTGAGGCCAACAGCCTCGGTCCCCGCTCGATCAAGAACGGGGTCGCCACCAAGGACGCCTTTGGCGGCAGTGTGCTGATCACCGGTGGGGCGGATTATCAGTTTGCTGCGCCGTTCCTGGACGATCCCCGCTCTAACCGCTTGTCAGCCTTTGTCGATTTCGGCCAAGTGTATGACGGCAACGCCAGCATTGATTTGGGCGAGTTGCGCGCCAGTGCAGGTCTGGGCTTTACCTGGATGACGGCGATCGGCCCGCTGACCTTTAGCTATGCCAAGCCGATCCAGAAAGAGTCCGGTGACGAGCTGGAAAGCTTCCAATTCTCGATCGGAACCGGTTTGTGATTCGACGGCTTCTGATGCTGTGGGCCTGCTGCGCCGGATTGGCGCAGGCTGAGGGCATTGCGGTGATCGACGTTGAGGCGGTATTGGCCGCCTCAAACCAAGCTCAGACCGCTCGGGCCCAGTGGCAACAGGCCTTGGCTCCCATCGAGCAAGACATCGCCCGTTTGGTGCAACAGGGCCAACAGGCCGAAGACGAATTGATGGCCGCGACCAGCGACTCGCAACGCCAGGATTTACGTCGGCGTCTGGACGAGCTGCGCCAGCAAGTGCGAAGCCTGCAACAACAAGCTCAAAGCCAGTTAACCGAGCTTGAAAATGCCTTTCTGGCCGAGCAGTTGCCGATTTTAGAGCGTCTGGTCATTGAGTTGGCGGACGAGAATCAGGTGGACTTGGTCGTGCGCGCCGAAGCGGTCGTGTGGGGCCGTGCCAGTGTCAACCTAAGTGATGACCTGCTGGCGCGGTACAACCAGCCGTGATTGAGTTGGCCCAGGTTGTTCAGGTGACCGATGCGACGCTGGTAGGGCCGCCAATGTCCGTGCGTGGCATGGCATCACTTGACCAGGCCGGCGCCCAAGATCTGAGTTTCCTAATGCCCGGCCGGCGGCCTGAAACCGCGGCCGGGGCTTTGCTGCTGCGCGAGCAAGATCGGGGTGATTACGCCGGCGTCTGTTTGTTTGTCCAGGATCCGTATTTGGCTTTTGCTCAGGCCAGCGCCTTGTTCGAGCCCGCTTGGATGGCGCAACCGGGTATTGCCCCCAGTGCCCAGGTCGATCCCAGTGCGCAACTGGGCGAGGGTGTGCAACTGGCGGCCGGCGTGGTGATCGAGGCCGGGGTCACGATCGGTGCGCACACAGCGATCCGGCCCAACACCTGGATTGGCCCGAACTGCCAAATCGGCGCGCAGTGTCAGATCGGCAATCATGTATCGATGTATCCTGGCTGCCGGGTCGGTGATCAGGGCCGCATTCACAGTGGGGCGGTGATCGGCGCGGACGGATTTGGTTTTGCGCCCTCGGACCAGGGTTGGGTCAAGATTCACCAGCTCGGCGGAGTATGGATCGGTGATCGGGTCGAAATCGGGGCCAACACCACCATCGACCGGGGTGCCCTGGACGACACCCACATTGCGGATGGGGTCAAGATTGATAACCAAGTCATGATCGCGCACAACTGCCGAATCGGGGCAGGGACGGCCATCGCCGCCTGTGTCGGCATGGCTGGCAGCACTGAAATCGGGGCTAACTGCACAATCGGTGGCGCTGCCGGGTTCACGGGACACCTATCGATCTGCGATAATGTCCACATCGGGGCGATGACCCTAGTGGCTGGTGATATTCGCCAGTCCGGTGCGTATGCCGGTGGGGTGCAGGGTGCTCGTCCAATGCGCGACTGGAAGCGCAACATGGCTCGGTTTAACCAGCTCGACAGCCTCGCTCAGCGACTGATCGCGCTCGAGAAAAAAATTAATCGCTAAGGACACGTGCTCAATGCTCGATGTAAAGGAAATTCAAAAGTACCTCCCCCATCGCTATCCCTTTTTGTTGGTGGACCGGATCCTCGAGATTGAGCTGGAAAAACGTGTTGTGGCGCTCAAGAACATCTCGGTCAATGAAGACTTGTTCAACGGACACTTTCCTGGCAATCCGATCTTTCCTGGCGTTTTGATTATTGAAGCCCTGGCCCAAGCAGCCGGTGTGCTGGGCTTCAAGACCATGGACAAGACCCCAGAGGACGGCAGCGTTTATCTGTTCGTCGGTGCCGACAATGTGCGCTTCAAACGCCAAGTGGTGCCAGGGGATCAGTTGATCCTGACCGCCGAGGTGGTCAAGGTGCGCCGCGGTATTTGGAAATTTGCCTGCACTGCCAAGGTCGACGATGAGCTGGTGTGCTCAGCCGATATCATGTGCGCAGACC
>CALKMT010000007.1 GCA_938091715.1 uncultured Litorivicinus sp. | reverse complement strand
CTGCTGGATCTGGTGCAGCAACGCACCCAGACCCTGGCCAAAGCCTCCCAAGCGCTGGACGCCAAGTTAAAGCGGGCCCGGTATATACCCCATCGAATGCCGCACGGTGAATTGTCCGGCCAGTTGACCGAGGCCTTGCGGGTCATCGGCTCGGACGCCGAGATCCCGGTCTTGCACGTGCAGCTGGATGGCTTTGATACCCACGAGGGCCAGGTGCGGCGCCATCGGCGGTTGCTGCGCGAGCTGTCCGAGGCATTGGATGCGTTCAAGCGCAACCTGAAATCCATGGGTAAGTGGGATCAAACGCTGGTGATGACCTATGCAGAATTTGGCCGGCGGGCCGCGGAAAATGGCTCGCAGGGTACCGATCACGGCACCGCTAACACGCACTTTGTCATGGGGGGGCGGGTCAAGGGTGGGGTCTATGGTCAGCATCCGCGCTTGGATCGCCTGGTCGACGGAGACATGCAGTTTGGCTTGGATTATCGGGCGATGTATCACGAGGTGGCCCAACACTGGTGGCAGGACTCGCAAGCACCCTGGGCCGAATTTCAGGACTCGGAACTAAAGGGGCTGCTGGTTTAACCCGCTCGCTTGTTCCAGATGCTGTTGGCCAGCCATAGCCAGCTGGCGACCATGGCAATACCGCCGATTGGCGTGACAAACACCAGCGGGCGAAAGCCGGTCATCAGGTAAACGTACAAGGACCCTGAAAACAGCGCCGAGGCCAGTAAAAACCCCATGGCATGGCGCTGATATCCGGCAAAACCCGCAACCAAGGCGGCGATCGCATGGGCCATCAGGTAACGGCTGGCAATGTCCCAGGTGCCCAATTGCTCAGGCGTCAGGATCGCTTCCAGCTTGTGAGCGCCAAAGGCACCCAACGCCACGGCCATCGCGCCATACAGCGCGGCTACAGCCCCAATTCGTCCCACATCTCGTCGACTTGGCTTTTGACCAGGTCGCTCATCACGATGGGTTCACCCCATTCACGGTCGGTCTCGCCCGGCCACTTGTTGGTGGCATCGATGCCTAACTTACCGCCGAGGCCCGCCACGGGGCTGGCAAAGTCCAGGTAATCGATCGGCGTGTTGTCGACGATGGTCAGGTCGCGACTGGCATCGGATCGGGTGGTGATCGCCCAAATCACGTCCTTCCAGTCCCGAGCATTGATGTCGTCGTCGCAGATAATCACGAACTTGGTGTACATGAACTGTCGCAGGAATGACCACACCCCCATCATCACGCGCTTGGCATGACCGGGATACTGCTTTTTGATCGTGACCACAGCCAAACGGTACGAGCAGCCCTCCGGCGGCAGGTAAAAATCCACAATCTCGGGAAACTGCTTGATCAACAGTGGCACGAACACTTCATTCAGAGCGACGCCTAGAATTGCCGGCTCATCCGGCGGACGTCCGGTGTAGGTCGAGTGATAAATGGGATCCTGGCGGTGGGTGATGCGCTCAACCGTAAAGACCGGGAACTCATCGACCTCGTTGTAGTAACCCGTGTGATCGCCAAAGGGCCCTTCGGGCGCCATGTCGTCAGGATAAATGTATCCCTCCAGGACAATCTCGGCGCTGGCGGGCACCTGCATGTCGATGCTTTGGCAATTAACAAGTTCGGTACGCGAGCCTCGCAGCAATCCAGCAAAGGCATATTCAGACAGGGTGTCCGGTACCGGCGTTACCGCGCCCAAGATGGTCGCAGGATCGGCCCCCAATGCCACTGCAACTGGGAAGGGCTGGCCGGGATTGGCTTTCTGAAAGGCTTGGAAATCCAGTGCGCCGCCCCGATGGGACAGCCAGCGCATGATCAGGCGATTCTTGCCGATGACCTGTTGGCGATAGATGCCCAGGTTGGTGCGGCCGTCTAAGTTCTGGGTGATGACCAAGGGCCAGGTGACCAACGGGCCGGCATCGCCAGGCCAGCAGGTCTGAACCGGGATTTTCGACAGGTCGACGTCATCGCCGGTCAGCACCACCTCCTGACAGGGGGCTTTTTTAAGGGTCTTGGGCCCCATGTCCAGCACCCGTTTCCAGGTCGGCAGGTTGTCCAACAGCTCTTTAAAGCCCTTCGGCGGCTTCGGCTCTTTTAGAAATGCCAGCAATTCGCCCAGATCTCGCAGGGCACTAACGTCCTCTTGGCCCATGCCCAGTGCCACCCGACGGGGCGTGCCGAACAGGTTGGCCAGGACCGGCATGTCGTAACCAATGGGGTTTTCGAATAACAGGGCGGGGCCTTCCGCGCGCAGAACCCGGTCGGCGATTTCCGTCATTTGCAGGTTTGGATCCACCGGATGCGATATCCGTTTAAGCTCCCCCAGCGCTTCCAGTTGCGCAATGAAGTCCCTTAGATCCTTATATTTCATTTATTTCCCGCGTTTCATGCTCTGGAAGAATTCTTCGTTGGTTTTGAAGTCTTTCATCTTGTCGGTGATGAATTCGATGGCCTGAATGTCTTCCATCGGGTCCAGCAGCTTGCGCAGAATCCACATGCGCTGCAGCTCTTCCTCGGTGGTCAACAGATCTTCACGGCGAGTGCCGGACTTGCGAATATTCAGGGCCGGGAATACGCGTTTCTCGGCCATTCGGCGATCCAAGTGGACCTCGCAGTTACCCGTGCCCTTGAACTCTTCAAAGATCACTTCGTCCATCTTCGAGCCAGTATCCACAAGGGCCGTGGCGATGATGGTCAAGCTGCCGCCTTCCTCGATGTTTCGCGCGGCACCGAAAAAGCGTTTCGGCTTTTCCAAGGCGTTGGCGTCAACACCACCGGTCAGCACCTTGCCCGAGCTCGGCTGTACCGTGTTGTAGGCACGGGCCAGACGGGTAATCGAGTCCAGCAGGATGATGACGTCTTTTTTGTGTTCGGTCAGGCGCTTGGCCTTTTCGATCACCATTTCAGCGACCTGTACGTGACGGGCCGGCGGCTCGTCAAAGGTCGAGGCCACCACTTCGCCGCGCACGGTGCGCTTCATTTCGGTGACTTCCTCGGGGCGCTCGTCGATCAGCAATACGATCAGATGAGCATC
>CALKMT010000006.1 GCA_938091715.1 uncultured Litorivicinus sp. | reverse complement strand
TACGATCAGGGTCATGGCAAAACTCCAGGTCATGGCAAACACGAACCGTTCGGGCGCGCCTAGCGCGCGCAATAGGGCCATTCGTTTGGCCAAGATCCGCGACAGCATGGACAGGCCGGCCAGGACAGCAATCGCGACCAGTACTTGGGTGGTCACCGCCAGGATCGACATGACTTGGCGAATATCGCCCATGAGGGCGTGAAGCTGGGCCAGCACACTGCCTGGGAAAAAGGCCATGGTGTCCGACGTATTAAACTCAGACTGCAGCGAATAGTTCGCCCAAAGCTCGTTGGCCCGGACCAGTGCAGCGGGTGTGCCGGCAAACTCACTGGGTTCAAATGGGCCGCCCACTTGCCAGTCCCAATCGGGGCCATGGCCCATCGGCATGCCATGAATGCCCCAGACACTCTCGACCGACACCAGGATGGCGTTGTCCCAGGGTGAGCCTGTTCGCTCCATTTTTCCGACAATTTCATAAGTATGGTCGTGTGAATTGGGGCCCTCCGATCCATCACCGTGGCTCGGTTTCAGCTCGTCCCCGGGGTTTAGCGCCACACGAGCGCCCACCACGGCTTCGTTGACCGTGGCAAACACGCGGCCCGTGTTCAGACCTTCGGATAAATGCTCGACAAATGCCGGCGTTGTGCCCACGACGGGGACGCCTTGCCAACTGTCCCCAAAGGCCAGGGGAGCCACCAAATCCACCAGCGGGTGTTGCTCAAGCAGCGCGTAGGTTTCGCCGTCCAGCAGCGGAATGGCCGAGGGTTGTAAATAGACCGCGGCCAACAGAGCCGTTATTTCGCTACCGGGCGCGGCCACGATCAAGTCGAATTTGTCCGCCGCCCTTGCGGTCCCCTCGCGCAGGCCGCGCTCTTGGGCAATTAAGGCCACGCTAATGCCCACCGATGCAGCGACCAAAAACACAAAAGTCGCGCTTAGGCTGGCATGTTTGCGCAGTAATCCGGTTACCAGAGGGGCGACTCGGAAGCCGGTTAGGCAAATAAGCCCAGTGGCCACCAGCGGCAGTAACAGTCCAGCCAGCGTGAGGGCGTCTTGAACCATGATCGGTAGGCCGAACCAGATCGTTTCAATCAAAGCCGGTTACCTCGCCGTCTTCGATGGTTAGCACATGATCGCAGGCCTCAATTAATGCGGGGTCATGCGACACGACCACAAACGTTCGCTTGGCCTTACCTGCACTTTCGAGCAGGTCAGCAATCAGCGCGTCGGCCGTCTCGCGATCCAGGCTTGCGGTGGGCTCGTCAGCCAACAAGACTTTGGGTTGGGCGGCTAATGCTCGAGCCACGGCAATACGCTGCCGTTCGCCGCCGGAATAGCTCGTCACAGTGCGTTGTGTATCCGCAGCCAGCCCTAAATGACTGAGCGTGTCGCTGGCCTGCCGTGTGATGGCCGCCCGTTGGGCAGGCCGGGTGTATAGGGCGGCAATGCCCGCATTGTCCGAGGCGGACAACTCCTCGAATAACAAATGATCCTGAAACACCAAGCCGAGGTTCTCGCCTCTAAAGCGTGTTCGCTGGGCATCGGACAGCCCCACCAGCTCAAGGTCACCCCACTTAACAGACCCATGGGTCACTTCAAGCAAGCCTGAGAGGGTGAACAACAGGGTGGATTTACCGGCACCCGAGGGTCCGCGAATCGCCAAAGAGCGCCCCGTTGCCAGGTCGAGTTGGGGCACGCTAAGCAAGCGTTGACCCAGAGGCGACTCGACTGAGAGGGCATCAACCCGGAGTTTCATGATTAGGCCCGCCGAAAACGGGCGTCTTCGATTCGAACCATGCTCAAAAAGCCGGTATCGGGATCGCGATAGGCGCCTAAGGAGAGGGTTCCTGAGGTTTCAATTTTGCGATTGAACGCGATCACTCGAAATTTGCGCTGGGTGTAGACCGCCATAATGTTGTCCGGCCAGTCCGCCTCTGTTTCGCAGAATGGGCAGACCGCCATGGGCTGCTTGGTCAGGACAAAGAACTGGCTGTCAGCTTTGAGCGGCGGTGCCATAAAGCCTGCAACGGTTACGGGTTTGCCCTCAAGCGCTCGGGCTAAGTCTGAAAGACCGCCTCCAGGGGCGTAAAAATCTCTAAGTCGGTGGGTCTCGCCGTTGGCCAGCACGACTCTGGGCAGAGCTAAGGCCGCGGCGGAAGTGAGTAAGAAAGACCGTCGATTCATTGTTGTCTGCCGTCTAAATTCTGTTCTAACCGATAAAAAAGTGCCCGGTTTTACCCGGGCACTTGCATGAAGCAATCGCAGGTTAGATTACTCAGCTGTTGCTGCGTGGTGCATGACGTGGAACACGACATTTTGCTCGATGGTGCCATCGAACAAGTGAGCGAAGGGGCCCTTGGCGTAGACGGCAACGTCTTCACCTGAGTGGGTTTCCGAAGACTTCGGAATCGCCGCTTGCTGCAGGTAGTCGATGTCAGTGGCTTCTTCTTGTGACACGTTAGGACGTGAACCAAAGTATTCACCACCGACCTGCTCGATCAATACAGAGCCGGGTCCGTTCAAGTAGCCCGCTACGGTGTAAGGCTTGCCGTCAGACGCGATTTCAAGCTCGTCCGAGTGTGCAATGCCGTTGCCGTCGATCTTGTAGCACAGGCCCAAGATGTCAGAGCCGCGACCGCAGTAACCGTTGAAGGCCAGCGCGTGTTCGTGGTCAGCGGTGACGATGATCAGGGTGTCCGCGTCATTTGTTAGCTCGTCCGCGATGGCTACTGCATCGGCCATGGCTTTTTGATCGCGCACGACACGTGCCAGGTTGCCGCCGTGGTTTGCGTGGTCCACTCGGCCTGCTTCGACTTGCAAGAAGAAACCGTTGTCGACGCCTTTGGCTGCGAGCATTTTGATGGCAGCGGCAGTCATGTCAGCCAATGAAGGCTCGTCACCACGGTCCGCTTCGTATTGCATGTGAGAGCCATGGAACAAGCCCAGCACCGGCTTTGAGCCGTCCATCGGTGCAGCGTTGAAGCTCTCGAGGTTCCAGGCGTAGTGTGCGCCCAGCTCGTCAGTTGCCCGTGCGATCAGGTTTTCACCCTCTGCGCGA
>CALKMT010000005.1 GCA_938091715.1 uncultured Litorivicinus sp. | reverse complement strand
CATGGCCAAGGCGTGATCCGCCTGCAGGCCTAGCAAGACATTGGGATAGAGGCTGATGTACTCGGCGTTTTCGATGCGCTCAGCCGGCCAACCGGGCAGCTTGGGCAGTTGGTAGCCCTCGTGCTCACTCAGGCGATACTTGGTGCTGCCTTGGCCCGAGAACGACTCGTCCACGATGTTGTAGTGATCGTCCAGCTTTGAGTAGGTGTTCAAATCTGGATGAATCCACGGCAAGTGATAGGCCTCGCAGTAGTTCTCGACCGCCAGTTTCCAGTTGCAGTTCAAGGTCTGCTCCCAAGAGCCCGAGGCGGGATCGGGCTCGAGCATGTCGTATTGGCGGCTGGGGAAAAACTCGTCCCAGCGCTGATACAAGGGCTGCATGCGGTCCTCGAACTCACCGGCGTTGCCGGTCAGGTCGATAAAAATCAGTCCCATCCACAGGTGGCTGCGGATCTGTTTCAGGCCGTGCTCTTCACAGGCCAGGCCCTCGACCTTGTGCTGGCCAATGCCGCCCACATGCGGCGTGGCCACCAGTTTGCCAGTTAAATCATAGGTCCAAGAGTGATAGGGGCAGCACAGCATGCCGGCCAGCACCTCGGGTTGCTCGGCCAGTTTGACGCCGCGGTGCGAGCACACGTTGTGAAACACCCGAATGGTGTCCTGACGGTCACGCACCACCAGCAAGGGCATGCCGGCCAGTTGGACCGGGAATACCGCCCCGGCCTCGGGCACGTCGCTGGCAAAGGCCACACAGGCCCACTGATCCGCGAAAATCGTGTCGCGCTCATGAGCGTACGCATTTAGGTCGGTGTAATAGGCATTGGGAACACCCCGGGCGGTCGCGATGTCGCCCTGCACTCGATCCAAATCCACCATCGGAATACGCATAATGACTCCTTAGCACTCGACCTGGCTGACGGCCATGGCGTTGATCGCCAGGCCCCCGCGCGAGGTCTCTTTGTATTTATCTTGCATGTCTTTTCCGGTTTCCCGCAACGTGGTGATGACCTGATCCAACGACACGAAATGCCGGCCATCGGACTGAAGTGCCATGTTGGCGGCGTTGATCGCCTTGACCGCGGCAATGGCGTTGCGCTCGATGCAGGGCACCTGAACCAACCCGCCAATCGGGTCGCAGGTCAGGCCCAAATTGTGCTCCAAGCCAATTTCCGCGGCGTATTCCACCTGTTCTGGAGTACCGCCGAGGACCTCGCACAAGCCCGCCGCGGCCATGGCACAAGCCGAACCGACCTCGCCCTGACAGCCGACCTCGGCCCCGCTGATCGAGGCGTTTTTCTTGCACAACGAGCCCACCGCAGCGGCGGCCAGGAAAAAGTCCGCTACATCACTGTCCCGAACCCCGGGATTAAAGCGCATGTACCAAACCAGGACCGCCGGCAGGATTCCCGCGGCTCCATTGGTCGGTGCGGTGACCATGCGTCCACCGGCGGCGTTTTCTTCGTTGACCGCCAGGGCAAACAGGTTGACCCATTCCATGCCGGAAAACCCAACCGAAATCATGTTGCGCCGCTGACCCGAGGTCAGATTCTTGTGCAGCGCCGGGGCGCGCCGTTTGACCCCCAACTCGCCGGGCAAAATGCCGGGACTGGACAGGCCTTTCTCGATGCACTCGGACATAATCTGGAACAAGCGCTGGCAGCCCTCGATCAGCTCGGCATCCGAGCGCAGGGCCTGTTCGTTAGCCCGCATCAGCTGTGAAATACTGAGCCCCGATTGGTTACAACGGGCCAGCAATTCGCGGCCCGAATCAAAGGGATGGGGCACTTCAATGGGCTCATCCTCGTCCTGATCGAACTCATCCGCCCGCTTGACGAAGCCGCCACCGATCGAAAAATACTGCTGACACAACAGCGACGTGCCATCCACGTCAAAGGCTTCAAACTCCACCCCGTTGGGATGCTGGGGCAAGAACTCGTCGCACCACACCAGATCCCGTCCCAGGCGAAACTCGATGGGCTGATCTGGCTTGATGGGCAGGCGCTGTTGTTCGGCCTGGGTCAACACTGCCTGACACGCCTGCGCATCGGCGGTTTCGGGGGTTAAACCGGCCAATCCCCAAAGGATCGCCTTGTCGGTGGCGTGGCCACGGCCGGTCGCTGACAGCGAGCCAAACAAGCGGGTCTGGACCCGGGCCACCGCGATGGATTGCAGGTCCGAACGAAACCGAGCTGCGGCGACCATGGGACCCATGGTGTGCGAGCTTGAAGGCCCAATGCCGACCTTGAACAGATCAAAGACCCCGATGTACATGCCGCTTAATCCTGCAACACGATGGTTCGCTGACCGCTAAGGAACACACGCTTTTCAATGTGCAACTGGACGGCCCGGGCCAACACCACACGCTCAACGTCCTGGCCTTGGCGGACTAGGTCCTCGGGGTAGGAGTTATGATCCGCGTCGCGGATGCCCTGGGCAATGATCGGGCCCTCGTCCAAATCGTTGTTGATGTAGTGCGCGGTGGCGCCGACCATTTTGACGCCCTTTTCCCAGGCCTGGTGATAAGGCTTGGCGCCTTTGAAACCGGGCAACAACGAGTGGTGAATGTTGATCGCCCAGCCGTCCAGGTAGTCACACATCTCAGGCGACATGACTTGCATGTAACGGGCCAGGACCACCAATTCGATGTCGTATTGCTGCAGCAACTCGCGGATTTGGGCCTCTTGCTGAGGCTTGGTCTCTTTTGAGATAGGCAGATGGTGATAGGGGATGTTGTGCATCTCGGCCAAGCGCTCGAGATCCGGATGATTGGAAATAATCAGCGGAATTTCGATCGCCAACTGCCCGGTGCGGTGACGGTACAGCAAGTCGTTCAGGCAGTGGTCGTACTTGCTGACCAGGATCGCCACGTTTGGACGTTTTTCCGGCGGCGTCAGGGTCCAGCTCATGTTAAATCGGCCGGCAAAGCTCTTGAACGCACGGTTAAATTCGTCCGCATTGAAGCCGTCTTCTTCGGGGTGAAAGGCAATACGAATAAAAAATTCTTTGGCGATGCGATCGTCAAAGGATTGATGCTGGACCACGTAAAGCCCACGCTGGGCCATGAAGTGCGTACACACATCGACAGTGCCAATAACGCTGGGACATTGGGCGGTAAACACCCACAGGTTCTGGCTCACTGCACGAACTCCTGTGCGGCATCACTCAGCCAATCCCATAAATAGTTCGCAAAGCTGCGACGGATCAGCAGCAAGTAGGCCTGCTCGTCGGTGCGCACGATCATCCCCGAGGATTTGGCGATCGCGGTGCCGACTACTTTATTGATAGGCATCGCGTCATCGTGCAGATCAACCGCGGCGCCTTTCATCAGGGTTTGCCGAGCGCCGGCACCGGTCAGCATGACCGCCGTTTGACCGCCGCTGACATCCACAATCGAATAGTGCTTTCCCGCCAAGGCTTGGCGAAAGGCCTGCTCGAACCCGGCGGCCTGTTCCCGGGGCATCAGTACATACCACTCGTCAGGCGAGACCCAGTTGACCCGCACGCCGTTGTGCTGGACTGAACTCAGCACCTGAGTCGGCAGGTCGACACCGACCGCCTGACTGGCTTTGGCCATGGCGTCCGCATCGGCCGGATTCACCCGCAGATTAAAGTGCCCCATCAGCGGCAGCTCTTCGATTCGAATGCGACTGCCCTGCACTGGGGTTTTATCAGACAGGGGTGTGGCGGCGGGAATGGCCGCATCGGCGTACTGATTAACGCTGGAAAACAGATTATCCATTTTGACGTTCCCCCTCGGGGTCAAAGAACACGGGGCTGCAGATCTCGGCCTCGATCACGCGGCCGTCCTTTTGCGGGAAGAACACCGACTCGCCCATGCGGGTCAATCCCCCCTTAATCACGCCCATGGCAATCGAGCGCTCGCAGTTGGGACTCCAGTAGCTGGACGTCACGTGGCCAACCATCGGCATTGGGATCTGGGCCTGGGTATCAAAGACCGCCTGGGCGCCCTCTTCCAAGACAAACTTGGGATCCTTGGTTTTCAAGCCGACCAGCTGTTTGCGGTTTTCCCGCACGCAGTCCTGGCGTTGCATGCCGCGCTTGCCGATAAAGCTGAAGGGCTTTTTCATGCCAACCGCCCAGCCCATCCCCAAATCGTAAGGGTGGACCGAGCCATCGGTGTCTTGGCCAGCGATGATGAAGCCCTTCTCGGCGCGCAAGACGTGCATGGTCTCGGTGCCATAGGGGGTGATGTCGTATTCCTGGCCGGCATCGATCAGAGCCTGCCAAACGTGCAAGCCGTAGTGCGCAGGCACGTTGATCTCAAAGCTGGTTTCGCCAGTGAACGAGATGCGGAAAATTCGACCCGGGACGCCTGCGACTTCGGCGGCTTTCCAGTCCATGAATTTGAAGTGCTCGTTGGACACGTCCAGATCAGTGACTTTTTCTAATACCTTGCGGGCGTTGGGCCCAGAAATGGTACAGGTCGCCCAGTGATCCGTGACGGTGTTGAAATACACCTCCAGATCCGGCCACTCGGTCTGAGCCCACAGCTCGAGCCACTCGTAAACACGAGCCGCCCCGCCGGTGGTGGTGGTCATCAAGAAATGATTATCGCCCAAACAGGCGGTCACACCGTCGTCAAACAGCATGCCGTCCTCGCCACACATCAGGCCGTAACGGCACTTGCCAACGTCCAGCTTGGCCCAGCCGTTGGTGTACACGCGGTTCATAAATTCTCGAGCGCCAGGCCCCTGGACATCAATCTTGCCTAGGGTTGAGGCATCCAAGATGCCGACGCTGGTGCGCACCGCTTTGGCCTCGCGATTGACCGCGTCGTGCATGCTCTCGCCGGCCTTGGGGAAGTACCACGGGCGCTTCCATTGGCCGACGTCCTCGAACGCTGCGCCATTGGCTTGGTGCCAGGGTTGCATGGCGGTGTAGCGCTTGGGATCAAACAGCTCGCCGACGTCACGGCCGACCACCGCGCCAAAGGCCACGGGGGTGTAGTTGGGCCGGAACATGGTGGTGCCGGTGTCGGCAATCGACTTGCCCTGGGCTTGGGCGGCGATCGCCACGCCGTTGATGTTCGACAACTTACCCTGATCGGTACCAAAGCCCAGCGCGGTGTAGCGCTTGACGTGTTCAATCGACTCAAAACCCTCGCGACAAGCCAGCTGGATGCCTGAGGCGGTGACGTCGTTTTGATAATCGACAAACTGCTTGGGTGCTTGGCTGGTGCCTGCGGGATGCGGGATTAAGAACATGCCCATGGGGGCGTCAATGTGGCGCGTGGCCACCGCCGGCACTGCGATGGGCGAGCAATCAAAGGCCGCGGCCACCGCTTGGGTCGCCCCTGACAGAACCGCATCCAGCTCGTAATGCCCCTGCACACCGCCTGCACTGAGCAGGCCGCAGTCGGGATTGGGCACAAAGCCCAGGACGTCTGGGTTCCAGATCGGTTTTTGGCCCAGGTGCGCCGAGAGGTGAACCACGGGCGAGAAACCGCCGGATGTAGCCACACAGTCTGCCACGACATTTTCCGTGCGGGGACGTGCCCGGCGGCCTTGGTCGGCTAGTTCTGCGATCACCACGCCTCGGACCGACTTGGACCCGATCACATCGACGATCCCGTGGCCGGTCTTGATGCTGATGCCCAGCGCCTTGGCTTGTTGGAACAGCTCGCCAGTCGGATTGTCCCGAGTGTCACAAATGACGCTGACCTGGCCGCCGGCCCGGTGCCAATCGATGGCTGCCTGATAGCCGTAATCGTTGGCCGTGCACAGCGCCAGGACCTGGCCCGGACGGACCGCGTAACGATGGATGTAGGTCGAGACCGCACCGGCCACCATGCAGCCCGGCAGATCGTTGTTGCCGTACACCAAGGGACGCTCATGGGCGCCGGTGCACAGCATGACCTGGCCTGCCCGGACCCGGTGCAGGCGATTGCGCACCTGACCCTTGGGGGCCTGATCGGCCAGGTGCTCGGTGCGGCGTTCAACCACGGTGACAAAGTTATGGTCGTGATAGCCCGTGGCCGTGGCCCGGGGCAACAACGTCACGTTAGCCATCGCACTCAGATCGGCCAGTACGGATTCAGCCCATTGCATGGCCGGTTGGCCGTCAATTTGCTGGTCGCTGGACAACAGCGAGCCGCCCATCTCGGCCTGCTCATCGGCCAGGATCACCCGGCGGCCGGCTTTGGCCGCGGTCAGCGCTGCCATTAAACCGGCGGGGCCCGCGCCCACCACCAGCAAATCACAGTACTGATTCATCTTGTCGTACTGGTCGGGATCGTTTTCCAACGGAGAACGACCCAAGCCCGCGGCTTTGCGGATGAACTTTTCATAGGTCATCCACAACTTGGCCGGCCACATAAAGGTTTTGTAATAAAAACCCACAGGCATCAGCTTGCCGCCCAGGGTGCCGGCAATGCTTTTTAGGTCGAAGTCGACACTGGGCCAACCGGCGACTGGGTCAGACACCAAGCCCTCAAAGACCTCTTGCTGGGTGGCGCGAACGTTGGGCACCTGGGTCGCTTCGGTGGCGCCAAGCTGCAAAATGGCATTCGGCTCGTCGGCGCCGGCGGCCATGATTCCCCTGGGACGGCCGTATTTAAAGCTGCGCCCGACCAGGTTTTGCCCGTTGGCCAGCATGGCCGAGGCCAGCGTGTCACCCTTGAATCCCTTGTAGCGCTTGCCACGATAGGTAAAGCGAACCGGCTGATCCCGGTCAATCCGTCCGCCGTCGGTCAAACGAAATTTCTGACTCATGCGTCCGCTCCCTGTGTGGGCTGCTCACCCATCTTGTAGGTTTCCAGGATCTCGTAGGTCACGGTGTGACGGGTGACGTTGAAAAACTTGCGGCAACCCAGGGCGTGTACCCACATCTCGTGGTGCAGGCCTCGGGGGTTTTTGCGGAAGTACAGATAGTCCCCCCACTCGGTGTCCGTGGTGTTATCCGGATCCGCGGGGCGGGCAATGTGCGCCTCGCCCTTGGCGTGGAATTCTTCTTCCTCGCGGTGTTCTTCGCAGTAGGGGCAATAAATATGCAGCATAGTAAAATGTCCTTAGTGCGCGACGCCGGCCGCACCGTGCTCGTCAACCAGAGCACCGGTATGGAACCGATCAATTGAAAAGGGAGCGGCCAAGGGGTGCATTTCACCCTTGGCTAGGCTGGCAGCAAATACGTGACCCGAGCCCGGTGTGGCCTTGAAGCCGCCGGTGCCCCAACCGCAGTTGAAGAACAAGTTCTCGACCGGCGTCTTGGACAGAATCGGGCAAGCATCAGGGCAGGTGTCCACGATTCCGCCCCACTGACGGTTCATGCGCACCCGGCTAAAGATCGGGAACAGCTCGACAATGGCCTGCAGGGTGTGCTCGATCGTTGGATAGGAGCCGCGCTGGCCATAGCCGTTGTAGCCGTCAATGCCGGCACCGATAACCAGATCGCCCTTGTCAGACTGGCTGACGTATCCGTGCACCGCATTGGACATGACCACGGTGTCCAAGATCGGCTTGATCGGCTCGGAGACCAGGGCCTGCAGGGGATGCGACTCCAAGGGCAGTCTAAATCCGCCCATCTTGGCCAATACGCCGGAGTTGCCGGCCACCACACAGCCGACCTTGCCGGCCTTAATCGTTCCGTGCTGCTTGGTTTCCACGCCGACGATTCCGCCGTCCTCGACGATCAGATCGACCACCTCGGTTTGCTGGATCAGATCCACGCCCATGGCATCCGCGGCCCGGGCGAATCCCCAGGCCACCGCGTCATGACGGGCTACGCCTGCGCGGGGCTGCCAGCTGGCACCCAGTACCGGATAACGGGTATTAGGCGAGCAATCCATGTGTGGCACGATTTCCTGCACGCCCTGGGTGTCCAAGACCTCGGAATCGATACCGTTCAAGCGGTTGGCGTTAACTCGGCGCTGGATATCGCGCATGTCCTGCAGGTTGTGGCCCAGGTTCAAGACGCCGCGCTGGCTGAACATCACGTTGTAGTTCAAATCCTGCGACAAACCTTCCCACAGCTTCATAGCGTGCTCGTACAAATGAGCCGCCTCGTCCCATAGGTAGTTCGAACGCACAATGGTGGTGTTGCGCCCGGTGTTACCGCCGCCTAAAAAGCCCTTTTCGATGACCGCAACGTTGGTAATGCCGTGTTCCTTGGCCAGGTAATAAGCGGTCGCCAGACCGTGCCCACCGCCGCCGACAATGATCACGTCGTAGTGATCTTTGGGCTTGGGGTTGCGCCAGATCCGCTGCCAATTCTCGTGGTGATCCAGCGCGTGCTTGACCAGGCCAAAACCGGAATATCGCTGCATGAAAGAGCTCCGAAGGTAAATTCAATGGTCGTAAGAGTATGCAGAGGCGACTGAGGCGTCTTTTGCCAAGACGCCCCAGCCCTTCTCAATCACGACAATTAGGGGACCAGCTTTTTGTCGCGCAACAGGCTAAGGACCTGGGCGGCGCCTTGATCCGGGGAGCCCTTGAGCACCTGGCCACCACCGCCGGTGGTGTTCATGCGTTTGGCAAATCGATCCCAGCCGCTGGCGGTGGATTGAATGCTCAGGCGCGTGCGGCCGGGTTGCTTGGGCTCTTGCTGCCAGCCGTGATAGACCTGAGCACAGTCGCCGGTGTTGCCGGGAAGAACGTTGATCACGCCCTGACGGGCCCGGCGGGCGACGTATTCGAGCTCCAACGGTGCGTTTTCAGAGACCGTGGCGATGCACTGCGCCGGCAAGGCCATGACGCGACGCTGACCCTTGGGCAGGAACTGAGTCGCCTGGCCCTGGGCGTCAATCGACAACACACGGTCAAGTAACGGCCGTTGCAAGCGATCCGCCAGAATATAGGGCACCAGCCCGGTATCGTCCTGGCCCTGGGCGCGCTCGCCGGTTAACAATAAATCGCAGGGATTACGACGCAAGTCCTCGATCAACACACCGCAAATGTCCTGACCCGGCACCGCTTCGATCAAATCAATGGCCGCAAAGCCCAGGCCCAGATATTGGCGCAGGGTTTGCTGCTGCGAGGCCTCGCCAACATGCACAAGGCGCGGGCTGTCTGACAACCGGCGGGCCACCGCCAGGGCTCGGGCATCATTGGGGGACAGCATCAGGCGGCCCGACTTGGGGTGACGGCCTAGGCTGATCAATACGGTCAGGTTCATGGCGTGCCCTCCAGGGCCGAGATCATGGCCTGCATCCATTCTTCAGCGTCGGCAATCACCGATACATCGGCCCGTTTGATCATGTCGCAGGACTCGTCGCTGTTGACCGCGATCACGGTGTTGCAGTCCTTGATGCCTTGCAGGTGCTGAACCGCGCCGGAAATGCCGATCGCCAGATACACACTGGCTTTGACGATTTGCCCGGTCGCACCAACCTGTCGCTCGCGGGGCAACTTGCCGTCATCGACCACCACGCGGCTGCCCGCCACGGTGGCATCCAACAGTTGAGCCAGTCGGTGGAAGGTGTCCATGTTGGCCACCCCATTGCCGGCCGAAATAACAAAATCCGCCTCGACCAGGGGAATGTCCCCCGAGGGTAGGCTGAACAACGATTCTTCGGGTGCGACCGGTGCGTCCACGCCCTGCACAGCGACCGTGTTGGGGGCGGTGACAAATTCCAGATCCAGGTCGCCGGTGGTGCCGGACTGCACGGCCAGGACTTGGGGCAAGGGCCCGCTGGCCTGATAGCGTCCGTTGCCGCTTAAGCGCCGCACACTGTGATCCGTCACCTCGTACAGATCGCCGCCAAAACTGAGGCCCTGGGCGATGGCAAAGCGTCGCGCCAGATCCGAGTCGCCCAGTTCACTTTCGACGAATACGACTCGCTCGGGCTCTAGTTGGCCGTGCAAGTGAACCAGGGCCTGGACCTTGGCCTCGGGCACATAGTGTTCAAAGCGCTCGTCGGCCAGGACATGCAGTTGATCGACGCCAAACTCGGCCCAGTCCAAATTTGGGTTGGGCGCACCGAACACCAGGGTATGGACCTGGGCCTGCGAGCCCATCTCGGACAACGCCCGGGCTACATAAATGGCTTCCCGATCCAGGGTCGACAGCTCGCCTGCTTTGCAATGCAGGACCACCAACAGGTTGCGCTCGGCGTTTTCGCTGTGGCGCACGGGCTTGGCCTTGGCCGCCGCGGCTGGGGCCTGATCCAGGCCGGTGACGTCCCGGGCCCGGGCCACGCGCTTGATGCCCTCAGCGGTCACAAAGCCCCGCTCCTGGGTGAATCGATTGACTCGGCGAATGCTCATCTCAAACTCCCGCGGCCTCGGCGACCAACTCAACAATATCCACCACCTCGGTCTGATCCTGGACCACCCCCTCGAGCATGGTCATGCAGTTCGGGCAGGCGACCGCCACGGTTTTAGCCTGCACGGCGTGGATTTCCTGCATGCGCAAATCTGGCACCCGGTGCTCGCCGGGCACGTCACTGAACGCAGCCCCGCCGCCCCACCCACAACAGCGGCTGTTCATGCCCGAACGCTCCATTTCAGCAACCTGCAGATTCAGCGCGTCCAGCAGACGACGGGGCGCCTCGGTCTCGCCGTTGTAGCGGCCCAGGTAGCACGGATCGTGATAAGTCACGGTGCCGCGCTGTAGGGCGCGGGAGAGGTCTAAGTCCCCGCTGTGCACCAACTGATCCAACAACTGGGTGTGATGCAGCACTTCAAAGTCCGCACCAAAGGCCCGGTACTCCTGGCCCAGCGCCTGAAGCACGTGGGGGTCGATGGTCAGAATCCGATCAAAACTTAGGGTGTTTAGGTAATTAATATTGCGCTCGGCCAGGTTCTGAAACAGTAATTCATCCCCCAGACGGCGGGCCACATCGCCGGTGTCCAGTTCCTGTTCGCCGATGACCGCCGCGTTGACGCCGGCTTTTTTCAACAACTGGGCCACCAGGCGCAGGGTCTTTTGGTTGCGCAACTCGTAGGCCGACTCGCCGGACCAAAACAGCACCTCGACGTGCTGGCCGGGCTGGGCAATGGGCAACTGCAAATCCACAGACCAGTTAGCCCGTTCGGCCAAATCGTAGCCACCGACGGTGTCGGTGTTGCGCAGCGTTTGCAGTACCGCCTGAGCGTTACTGGGCACACCGCCCTGTTCAAGTGCCACAAAGCGGCGCATATCGACGATCGCATCGACGTGCTCGATCATCATCGGGCAGGCTTGCACGCAGGCCCGGCAGGTCGTGCAGGCGTACAGAGTTTGTTCCTCTAATAACGAGGGAAACAACGCCCCGTCGCTGCCGGGCTGGTGGGTGCCGACGGGCATACCCGGGTGCCCTGCACCGGCATAGGCCTGATCCGAGCGCCCTTCCATACCGGCGACCAAATCCTGGATTAGCTTTTTCGGGTTCAGCGGCTGGCCCGCGGCATAGGCCGGGCAGGCCTCCTGGCACTTGCCGCACTCGACACAGGCGTCAAAGCTAAGCAGCCGATTCCATTCAAAATCCGAGACCTTGCCGACGCCGTACTGTTCGGCCTCGGGATCCATCGGCCGCAGGTCCGTGGACAGCGCACCGACCTGATCAAAACGTGCCTGACGGGGATGAAAAGCCAGGTGCACACTGCCCGACAGCAAGTGTTTCAGCGGCCGAGACAACAGCGCACCCCCAGCGATCTCGCGCACACCCACAATGGCCAAGACCGTGGCCACCAGGGCCAGCGTCCCCTGACTGGCATTGGCCTCGGCAATCGTCAGTCCTAAAAAACCGAGCCCAAAGGCAAACAGGCTGTAGGGCACCATGGCCCAGTGTCCCCGGGACAGTCGATCAGGCGGCGATTGACGGCGTTTGAATACAAAGAAGGCCCCCAGTAATCCCAGCACCAACAAGCCCCACAACACCCCGTAGGTGAAGGCGTTCTTGAACCCCAACACATACACCAGGACCAGCAACACAAAGGATCCGACGACCCCGCCGGCGGCCGCCACGTGGGTGTTGGCGATGTAGCGGTCCCGGGCCACGATATGGTGCAAATCCACCAGATAGCGCTTGGGCACCTGCAACAGCAGCGACAGGGGCAGATCAACCGCTCGACCCTGACGCCACAAGGCCAGACGGCGATAAACCCCGGCCGCGAACCCGGCGACGGCAATCGCCAACAGGGCAACAATCAGCGACGACATGCTCAGAAGTCCTTGGCGATACGCAGCGCGTCATAGATCGCGCCGTGGATGTTGTGCATCGAGATACAGTCGCCGACCCGGAACAGAGCAAACTGCCCAGCCGGAATACCCGCCAAAATCGGCTGGGGCTGATGGTCATACAACTCGTTCATCTCGGTGATGCCGCCGTTGGCCGACTCCTCGCGCAACTGCCAGTAAAGGCCATCGTTGGGAATGATGCCGTTCTCGATGATCAGCTGATCCACCTCGCGCTCTTCTAGCTCTTCGGTGTACTCGTTCATCAACACAGCAATGACCTTGTCGTCCTCCTGGTACGCCCGTTGCAGCCAAAAGTTCGGCGTCATCAGGATGCCCTGGCCGTAGATACGACGGTAAAAAATCGGAAACGTAGTTCCGCCAGTGTCGTCAGCCACTTTGGGTTCGGGGGTCACAATTTCGACCCGGGCGCCTTTGTTCGAGCAGTAATCCGCGGTACCCGTGCCGGCATGCTGGCCCATGACGTCGTATACCAGCACGTTATCCTGGACCGGCACTTGACCGGACAGCACGTCCCAACTGGACACCGCCAAGCCAGACTGGCCGCCCCAGGCGGGATCCTCTTCGATGCCGGGCCGGCCACCGGTGGCCAACACCACAATGTCCGGATTCTCGGCGCGAATCGCCTGGGCATCCGCGTCGGTATTCAAGCGAACCTCGACGCCGAGGCGTTTAAGCTCCATGTCGAACCAGCGCACGATGCCGGCCATCTGGTCCCGTTGCGGCGCCTGGGCAGCCAGGTTGATTTGCCCCCCAACCGCGTCTGATCGCTCGAACAAGACCACCTGGTGGCCGCGTTCCGCACTGACTCGGGCCGCCTCACAGCCCGCCGGTCCCGCCCCGACCACCACCACTTTGCGCAGCGGCCCGTCGGTGCGTTGAATCTGGTGCGGCATAAAGCGCTCGCGAGAGGTAGCGGCGTTTTGCACGCACAGTACGTCCTGGCCAAGGTATTGTCGGTCAATGCAATAGTTAGCCCCAACGCACTGACGAATCTGGGTTTCCTTGCCCTCGCGAATTTTATTGACCATGTGCGGGTCGGCGATCATGCCCCGGGTCATGCCTACCAGGTCGACCATCCCCTCGGCCAGGGCGCGCTCGGCCTGCATCGGGTCGCGAATGCCCTGGGCGTGCATGACCGGCACGCTGGACACGGACTTGATGCCCGCCGCCAGGTCGATAAAGGGTTCGGGCGGCAGCGCCATGGGGGGCATGCAGTTGGCCAGGGTGTTGTGGGTGTCGGCGCCGGATCCGACCACCGAAATAAAATCGATCAACCCGGTTTCGCACATCGCCTGGGCAATCTCTTTGAAGTCCTCGTGGGACAGCCCGTCATGGTGGAACTCCTCGCCACACATGCGCATGCCGACCGCAAAATCACGGCCCACCGCTTCACGAATTGAGCGAAACACCTCGATACCAAAGCGCATGCGATTTTCCAGCGACCCGCCCCATTCATCGGTGCGCTTATTGGTGCGCGGCGACCAGAACTGATCCACCAGGTGTTGGTGGGCGCAGCTGATTTCCATGCCGTCCAGCCCGGATTGCTTGACCCGAATGGCGGCCTTGCCAAAGTCATCAATGATGCGCTGGATTTCGTGCGGCTCGATAATTTTGGCGGTGCCGCGGTGCACCGGCTCACGGATCCCACTGGGGCTGACCAGGTGCGGCCAATCGCCGCCCCAATAGGCGTTACGTCGGCCCATGTGCGTGGCTTGGATCATGATGTGCGCGCCATGGCGATGGACCGCCTCGGCTAGGTTGCCAAAGTGCTCGATGCAACGATCGTCGGTGATGTCGACCGCCGACCACCACTGTTGCGGTTGATCTCGGGACACCGGGGATGAGCCACCACAGATCGCCAAGCCCAAACCGCCCTTGGCCTTTTCCTCGTAGTAACGGACGTAGCGCTCGGTCGTTAGGTTGTTTTCAGCGTAAACCTCGGCGTGGGCCGTACTCATAATCCGGTTACGGATCGTCAACTGGTTCAGTTGCAGCGGCTTAAAGAGGTGTTCGTACTTCATCAGACAATGCCCACTTTTTGTTATGCCGTGCAGATTGGCACAACCTCGCCGGGCAGCTAAAGCCTAGATGGGCGATCAGGGAACGGGATGTCGTGCAGACAAAAAAACGCCCCGAGGATCAGGGCTGTTGGCGACTGGCAACGTAAGCGGTGTAGTCCAGGGTGTCGCGCTGATACGGCGCTGCGATCAAGGGTGAGGAAATCAAGAAGTCGGCGCTGGCCGCGTTGCAGGCGACCGGAATATTCCAGACGGCAGCAATGCGTAACAGCGCCTTGATGTCCGGGTCGTGGGGCATTTGACTCATGGGATCCCAGAAAAAGACCAAAATGTCCAAGCATCCCTCGGCGATTTGCGCGCCAATTTGTTGATCGCCGCCCATCGGGCCACTCAAAAAGGGATGGACGGCCTGCTCTAACGCCGCGGATACACGCTGGGCCGTGGTGCCGGTGGCGAACAGCTCATGCTCGGCCAGGGTGCTGCGGTGCTGGCGGCACCAGCGAACCAAGGTGTCCTTTTGCGCGTCATGAGCGACCAACACGATGCGTTTGCGTGGGGCCATTTGAACCTGGGTCATTGGGCTTCCTTACAGACGCAGTGCGGCTGTCTTGCGAAATTCAGTGGGGGTCATGTGTTTGAACTCCATAAACCGTCGGTTGAAGTTAGCCACATTGTTAAAGCCCACGGCAAAACAAATCGTGCTGACAAACTGCTCGGTATTGGCCAACAGCTCGCAGGCCTTGTTGATACGCACCTGATTAACGAAGTCGGTAAAGGTATTGCCAGTAGCCCGGCGAAAGTGACGGGACAGGTTGGACTCGCTCATGCCAAATTGCACCGCGACCTGGGACAGCACCATGGGGGAGGCAAAGTTTTGCGCGATATGATCCAGCACCAAACTGATTTGATCGGTGATGCCGCTCTCTTTGGGCATGGTCAGTTGCACCTGGGACAGCAGTTTGTAGTCCCGGTGATTGGCCAGCAGGGACAGAATTTGACTAAAGGTGGCCAGCCGATCCAGCCCCTCTTGGTCCTTGATCTGGCTCATCTGTTGGCCGATTTGTTCGCTGATGCCAAAAAATTCGATGCCGTTCTTGGCCCGTTCAAGCAGGGCCTGACAGGGCCGCAGCTCCGGGATCCACTGCATCGCTTGATCCAGCATGTCCCCCGAGAACTGCAGGACCTTGTCGCGCTGTTCAACCTCGGGTGGTGCGTTTTCGGTGGTGACCCAGTTGTGCGGCAAATAGGGGCCGGTCAAGACCAGGTGGCCCGGCGCGAAACTGCCGATGTAGTCACCCACAAAGGCCTTGCCACAAGTCGCAGTGATCAGATGCAGTTCGTACTCGGCGTGCACGTGCCAGCGCACCAGTGGATGAGGAAAGCCATGTTCCAAATAGCGCACCAATCCCGTGCCCGCACGGGGCTCATAGCCCAAGTCCGGGGCGCGAAAGCCCTCGGTCTCGTGTTGTGGTTGGTGGGTTGGAACCCGTGCGCTCATGTCCTGATCCTGTTGCCGATAACTCCCGCAGCATTTCCAGACTAACGCCGCAGGCCGGTACAGGTTAATACGTTGCGCGCGGATATTGATACGCTGTTGCGCATCTGCGACCAACAAAGGCCGCAAACCTGCAACAGAAGATTAGGCCAAGGCTGCTTGAGCCAAATGGTTTTCGACTGCTTGGGTCAGCGCATGCACCAGACTGTGCGCCATCGAGCGCGGCACCCAAATCATCAAACGATCCTCGAGTGACAACACAAACACCCCGATGTGATGAATTTGGGTGCGCTGCACCGATCCTGGGGTAAAGCCCGCCAGGTCGAGGTTGCAAAGCCGCTCCAGAATCGGCGAGAAATCCGCGCCCTGGACGTCCAAGCGGATCCAGCCATCGGTTTGCTCGGTCACATAAGCCAACTCGCCAAACTCGTCATGCGTTGGGGGGGCGTCCACATAGGGGGCCCAACGCATCCACTGAAACGGCGCACTCCAGAACAGTCCCTGTCCGGCGTCGCCGTGACACTGGCCGACCTGGGGCAAGGGTTGATCCAAGCGGTTTTGAACCTCGGCAAGATCCTGGGCGCGGGTCGAAATCGAGGTCAGCGAACAATCGGTGACCTGATCGATGCGCCAGGGGCCCAGGGTCAGTTTCGATGCAACGACTGGGTTTTGAGTAAATTCAAGCACGTAAACGCTCCCCTTTGGGGTCAACAAAATGCGGACTGCACACCACGACCGGCACGTCACTGCCATCGACCGGGCTGACCGCTCGCAGGGTTTGGCCTTGGCGGTCTTCGGCGTCAGCCAAATAGCCCAGGGCAATTGAGCTGCCGACATGGGGCGAGTAACAAACACTGGTCAAATAGCCCAGATCGTGGGCGGCCTTGGCCGGGGCGCCGATCTCGAGTAAGTGGGCACCGCCGAGTAGGCTGTGCTGTGGGTCGACCGGCTTGAAGCCCACCAGTCGCTTGCCGTCTTGGATCAATTCCGGGCGCTTGGACAGGACCCGGCCAATGCCGTCCTTTAGGTCGCTAACCATGCGGCCCAGGCCGAGGTTCAACGCCGTCGTGGTGCCATTTAACTCGTTGCCCGCGGCGTGCCCTTTCTCGATCCGCAATACGCCCAGGGCTTCGGTACCGTAGGGCGTGGCGCCCAGATCCTGGCCGATCTCCAACAAGACCTCAAAGCACGCGTTGCCGTAGCGCGCTGGCACCGCCAACTCGTACGCCAACTCACCCGAGAACGAAATCCGGAACAGCCGCGCACGCAGGCCATTTTTTAGTCGCGTCTCGGCACAGGCCATAAACTCAAAGGCCTCGTTCGAGACGTCCAAATCCACCACTCGGCTGATCAACTCGCGGGAGTTCGGGCCGGCCACGGCAAACTGCGCCCAGGCCTCGGTGGTCGAGATCAGGTGCACATCCAACTCGGGGGTCAGGCACTGGCTGACAAACTCCATGTGTCGATAGACCGGCACCGCGTTGGCGGTGGTCGTAGTGACGACAAAATGATCCTCACGCAGGCGCGCCGCGGTGCCATCGTCCATGGCAATACCATCCTCGCGCAGCATCAATCCATAGCGGGTTTTGCCAACGGCTAGCTTGGCAAAGCCATTGGCATAGACACGGTTCAAAAACTCCGCCGCATCACGCCCCTGAACATCGATTTTGCCCAGCGTGGTGACGTCGCATACTCCAACCCCTGAGCGCACGGCTTGGGCCTCGCGATCCACCGATTGGCGCCAGTGGGTTTCACCCGGCTGGACAAACCATTGCGCCCGAAGCCAGTTGCCGACCTCGACGAACTCTGCGCCCCGGGCCTTTGCAGCCTGGTGGCTGGGGGTGTAACGGGTCGGTTTGAAATCCAGGCCACGACTGCGGCCGGCCAAGGCACCCAGCGCCACGGGCGTGTACGGCGGACGAAACATCGTCGTGCCCGT
The DNA here is from genome assembly GCA_938091715.1 of uncultured Litorivicinus sp. Classification (GTDB taxonomy): domain Bacteria; phylum Pseudomonadota; class Gammaproteobacteria; order Pseudomonadales; family Litorivicinaceae; genus Litorivicinus. Next base: position 4,449 of record CALKMT010000005.1, on the reverse strand, counting down.
GTCCTGAATTGAACGCCCGGTCAGCTCGGCCATGACTGCCAAACCCACAATGTTCGAGGTCTTGCCTTGATCCGTGGCCATGCCCAGGGTGGTGTATCGCTTCAGGTGCTCGACGCTGATCATGCCCTCTTGGTGGCTCAGCTTGACGTCCTTGACCGTCACATCGTTCTGAAAATCAACAAAGGCCGGCCCATCCCCCGGCACCTGAAAAATGGCATGGGCGTCGTCGGGGCGTGCGGTCTCGCAGGGAGGAATGGGCCAATCCCCGCCCAGCAGCTCATTGACCGAGGCCACGCACTGACCCAGGTCATAACGCCCGGCCGCAGCGCCCACCACGGCCTGATCCTTGGGCTTGTTATCCGCCGCCACAAAGGCATGAATGGACTCGCTCCAATTGGGCCGTGCGCCCTGGTGGCTGGTCAGTTGAATATTCGGGTTCCAGCCCCCCGATACGCCCAGGGCGTCGCACTCAATCCACTCGCTTTGGTCGCGATCGTTGAGCACCTGAATCGAGCGCAACGCATGCCGGCCCCGGGTGTCCTGGACGCGACTGGCGACCCGATGGGGCAGATCCGGTGCCGGTTGGACATTCGTTCGGGCGTCAATGACCGCGACCAGATTCACGCCGGCGGCTTTGAGTGCTCGTGCGGTCAGCAATCCGTCCTGATGGTTGATAAACAACGCCACCCGCTGCCCAGGGTTGACCCCGTAACGCAGGGCATAGCACTGCAGGGCGCCGGCCAGCATGATGCCGGGGCGATCGTTGTTGGCAAAGGCGATCGGCCGCTCTAGCGCGCCGGTGGCCAACACCGTGCGCTGGGCCGTGATGTGCCACAGGGTTTGCTTGGTCGCCTGAACAGGTGCATTCGCCAGGTGTTCGGTGTTGCGCGAAACCGCGCCATAGACGCCGTGGTCAAAGGTGCCAAACACCGTTGTGCGGGTCAGTACTCGGACCGACCCAGCACCCTGTAAATCCGCCAAGGTCTGTGCAAGCCAAGTGCGATCCAACTCGTCCAACAACCGGCCACCAAGCTCGGCTTGCTCGTCGCACAGAATCACTCGGCTGCCCTGCCGGGCGGCCTGAACGGCGGCGGTCAAACCCGCGGCGCCACCCCCCACGACCAAGACGTCGCAGTGCAAATACCCCTTGTCGTATTGGCTGGGGTCTTCTTGGGTCGACAGCGCACCCAAACCAGCAGCACGTCGGATGGCCGGCTCGTACAGGGCTTCCCAGAATTTGGCCGGCCACATAAAGGTCTTGTAGTAGAACCCAGCGGCAAAAAACTCGGATAAACGATCGTTAACCGCCATGGCATCAAATTTCAGAGACGGCCAGGCGTTCTGGGACTTAGCCACCAAACCGTCATACAGCTCGAGCACGGTGGCCCGTGTATTCGGCTCGGGATGGCCTTGATGCATGACCGTCACCAGCGCGTTGGGCTCTTCGGAACCGGCGGCAAACACGCCCCGGGGCCGGTGGTACTTAAAGCTACGGGCCACCAAACGCACCCCATTGGCCAACAACGCCGAGGCCAGGGTGTCGCCCTGATGCCCCATCATGGATTGACCATCAAAGGTGAAGCGGATGGGCTTGCCCAGCGCCACATGGCTGAGACGATTCATTGTGAGCCTCCGGCGCGGCGTGGGTCGGCCAACTGACAGTCCAGCACCTCATGGGTCAGGGTGTCTCGCGTGACGATCAACCAAGAGCGGTCGCCCTGCTCGTGAAACCATAGCTCGCGGTGCGCGCCCCGGGGGTTGCTGCGCTGATAGGCGTATTGCACAAAGGCCTCGGGCGCATCGTCGGCAAACCCGTCGGGACGATTCATTAGTGCCGCGTCGCCTTTGTAGACGAACTCACTGGCATCGCGCGGTCCTAACAAAGGATGGGGAATTAACATGCTCGGCTCCTAGTGCAGGTTGGGCTGGGCGCCTTGGCCCTTTTCGTCAATCATCCCACCGCTCTGGAATCGATCCAGACGATAGGCCGCCGCCGTGGGGTGCGACTGCCCCGTGGCCAATAGATGCGCGAAACACCAACCGCTGGCTGGGGTCGCTTTGAATCCGCCGTAACACCAGCCGCCGTTGAAGAACAAACCAGGCAGGCCGGTTCGGTCGATGTACGGCGAACCATCCATCGACATGTCCATGACCCCGCCCCACATGCGCAGCAGCCGCGCCCGGCCCAACATAGGCATCAACGCCATGCCGCCCTCGCACACGTCCTCAAGGACCGGCAGGTTGCCGCGACTGGCATAACTGTTATAGCCGTCAATGTCGCCGCCAAACACCAAGCCGCCTTTGTCGGACTGACTTAGGTAAAAGTGCCCCGCGCCAAAGGTAATCACACCGGGGATGACCGGTTTTAGCCCCTCGCTAACAAAGGCCTGCAGAACGTGACTCTCGATCGGAAGCTCGATGCCAGCCTTGCGCATGACATGGCTGGAATGGCCGGCCACCGCGACGCCGACCTTGCTGGCGCCGATGTAGCCGCGGTTGGTCTGGACGCCCACCACCGCACCCTGCTCGATCCTAAAATCCTCGACCTCGCAGTTCTGGATGATGTCGACGCCTAATCGGTCCGCCGCTCGGGCATAGCCCCAGGCCACCGCATCGTGGCGCACGGTACCGCCGCGGCGCTGCAACAGGCCGCCGCGAATGGGGAAGCGGGCATGTTCGAAGTTCAAAAAGGGGTACATCTCGCGAACCTGCTCGGCGTCCAACAGCTCGGAGTCCGTGCCGTGCATGCGCATGGCGTTGCCCCGTCGCCGATAGGCGTCACGTTGGGCATCCGAGTGGTACAGGTTCAAGACGCCGCGCTGGCTGACCATGGCATTGAAATTGATGTCCTGCTCTAGCCCTTCCCACAAACGCAGGGACAGCTCGTAAAAGGGCTGATTGCCATCCAGCAAGTAATTTGAGCGCACGATCGTGGTGTTACGGCCCACATTGCCGCCGCCGATCCAGCCCTTTTCTAGGACCGCGATATTTTTCACACCGTGGTGTTTGGCCAGGTAATACGCCGTGGCCAGTCCGTGCCCGCCACCGCCGACGATAATTACGTCGTACTGGGGTTTCGGGGCCGCATCCCGCCATAGGGGTTGCCAGCCTCGATGGCCGGTCAGCGCCTCTTTGATGACCTTGAATCCAGAGAATCCCATGTGCTGTGGTTCCATTATTTTTCACACACAGTACGCCTGGGTTCGCCCCAAAGACTTGTCAAAAAAGACAAATATTTGACCAAAAGAGACAACTCATTCCCACCGCAGAGGAATAGCGTAAGCCCATCACTTAAAACCCTTTAGGAGCTCGACATGAGCACACCGCAGTCCAGCCAAACCGTCATCATCGGCGCCGGTATCCACGGCCTTAGCACCGCGTATCATCTAGCCGCTTTGCTCGAGGCCAAGGGCCAATCCGGGCAAAGCATCCTGGTCATCGACAAGGACGACGTGGCCGCCGGGGCCTCGGGTATCGCCTGCGGCGTGGTGCGTAACAACTACTTTCAGCCCGCGATGCGCGAGTTGATGGCGCACAGCGTTAATGTCTGGGAACAGCATGCTGCGGCACTGCACTACCACGCGGTGGGGTACATGCAAATCAGCCCCGAAGTCATGCATCAGGACGTGGCCTCGATCGCCCAACAACAAAAGGACATCGGCTACGAGTCGGTCTTTATCGAGGGCGAGGCCGACAGCCTGGCCTATATGAAGGGGTTCTTTGGTGACTGGCAGGCCCAGGGCATCACGTCGGTGTTGCATGAAAAACCCGGCGGCTATGCCAATAACTCGCTGGCCATGCAGGGCTTGGCCAACATGGCCCGGGACAAGGGCGTGACCCTGCAGGGCAACACCGAAGTCACCGGTTTTGTACGCGACGCCGCAGGCGCCGTGACTGCCGTCGAGACCAGCCAGGGCAGGATTCAGTGCGAACAAGTCGTGATCGGCGCAGGCCCCTGGGCCAAGCAGTTCTGGGACATGCTGGAATTGCCCAACCAGGTCGACATCAAGGGCGCGGACGGCACCCTGCACACCGATGTGCCCATGTGGATCTATTGGTCGCTGCAAGAGGGCACCCTGGGGGTCGATCCCGATTTTCTGAAAACCGATGCCGGGCACATGCCGCCGGTCATCCACGTCGACAGCACCGCGCCGCTTTACTCGACCACCGACGGGGCCTTGGTGACCGATCAAATGTGGGGCATTTACTACAAACCCGACTTTCATTTTGGTGGCATTCAAGGGGGCGCCGCGCCCTTCCCCATCGAGCGGGCGGCCGAGGAGGTCTCGGTCGACCCCTATGGCCCCAAATCGCCGGACTTCATTGTCGGCGAGTCCTTTGCCGAGATGTGGGTCTCGGCCCTGGCCCAGTGCCAAAAGCGTTTTGAGGGCAAGGTTCCGCTGTTCAAGAAAGAGCCCTCCGGCGGCATTGGCGCCTTTACGCCGGACA
>CALKMT010000004.1 GCA_938091715.1 uncultured Litorivicinus sp. | reverse complement strand
AGTTTTGAGTTTAATGCCAGCCACTGTCAGGCGCTGGAAAGTATGATTGTCGAGGGGGATCAGCAGCATCGCCTGTGGCTTCTGAGCCAACGAGGCGACGAGGTGTTAGACGCCAACGAGGCCATTGGATTGCTGCCCAATGCCCGTCACACCATCGAGCCCGGCGGGGATCATGGATTTCAGGGTTTTGAGCGCTATTTAGATGAGATTATCGATTGGCGGGCCATGCACTTACCCTGATCCTCGATAACCTCTGCCCAAAGCGCCCTGCCAGCCCTAAGCCCGTTTAGTCCGCCGCAGGTTCTCGCGCAACATCAACAGGCACGGGGTCAAAAACAACGTCAACACGGTGGCAAAGGTCATGCCCCCTGCAATGGTGCTGGACAACTGGGTCCACCACTGGCTGGACGGCGCACCGACCAAGACTTCCAGCTCGAACACCTTGATCGTCAAGGCAAACACCATGGGCATCAGGCCAAGCACCGTCGTCACCGAGGTCAGCAACACCGGTCGCATACGCTGCAGCGATGTACGAACAATGGCTTCTCGGGCGTCGACGCCGTCACGGCGCATCCCGTTGAACGTATCGATCAGAACAATATTGTTATTGACCACAATGCCCGCCAGGGCAATGACACCGATACCGCCCATGACAATGCCAAAGGGCTGGCCGGTGATCAGCAGGCCTAAAAACACCCCGGCCGTCGAGAACACAATTGCACTCATCACCAAACCCGCTTGATAAAACGAGTTGAACTGAGTCAGCAGAATCAAGGTCATCAAAAACAGCGCCGTTAGGAACGCCCCGCCCAAGAAGCTCATGGCTTCGGCTTGCTCTTCGTCCTGACCTTTGAACTTGATGCTAACCCCCGGGGGCAGCTCGATGGGCTCTAGGGCGGTTTTGAGCTGGCCCAACAAGTCATCCGGCAACAGCCCCTCGGCCACGTCCGCATCGATGGTCAACACCCGTGTGCCGTCAATACGCTCGATATTGCCGGTCTTTTGTTGCGGCGAGATATCGATGAAGTTACTGGCTGGAATCGAGCCCAGCGCGGTCGGAACACGCAGGCGCTTTAACTGATCCAAACTGCGTTGATGCGCGGGAAAACGCAGCCGGATATCCAGCTCCTCATCGGTGTCATCCGGGCGATAGTCACTCATCACCACGCCGGCGGTGACCATTTTCACCGCGTTGCCTAACAGCGCGACGTTGGCCCCGTATTGCGCCGCCCGCTTGCGATCCACATCGATGACCCATTCAATGCTGGGCAAGGCTCGGGAGTCCTCGACATCCACATACCCCTCGATTTGGTTGATCTCGGACAACACCGTTTCGACCGCCTGGCCTAGGCGATCCAAATCCTGGCCAGTGACCTGCAAGCTAAGAGGCTTGCCCGCACCCGGGCCGTTTTCCTGAGCGCGAACCTGGACCTTGATGCCGGCAATCTGTTCGGTTCGCTGGCGCAGGGTCTCAATGATCTCGGAAGCCGGCGGACGCACCTGCCAATCCAGCAGCTCAATCTGAACGACACCAATAGTGCCCACGGGCAATTGGTCGTCGTTGGCCGCGGGATTCAGCGTTCGCGAGTAGACGCTTTCAAGGCCTTGAACACCGATCACCTGTTGCTCGACTGCTTGCACCAGTGCATCTCGCTCGAATACCGACATGTCGCCCCGGGCTTGCACCTGAACCTGCAGGAACTCGGGCTCGATGTTCGGAAAGAACTCAACGCCACGGCCAAAGGCGCCGTATGCCGCATAGGTGCCGATCAATCCCGCCAACGCCACGACCAAGACCTTGGCCGGGTGCGCCACCAGTTTGCGTAGCACCGCTAGATAAACACCCGAGGCGCCCCGCACCTGACTCAGATCGCCGTCCTCGGCCAGATCCGGCTGCAGATTGCCCTGACGACGGCGAGACAGCACCATGCCCAGTACCGGCACAAAGATCAGCGCCATGAACAGCGCACAGGCCAGGGTAATAATCGCGGTCATGGGCAAATACTTCATGAACTCGCCCACAATCCCCGGCCACACGGTTAAGGGCATAAAGACCATCAGCGTAGTCGCGGTCGAGGCGATAATCGGCCAGGCCATCCGCTTGGAAGCGGTGGCATACGCCTGACGTGGCGTATCCCCAGCCGCCAAGCGCCGTTCGGCCAGCTCGACCGTCACAATCGCCCCATCCACCAGCATTCCTACCACCAGGATCAGACTGAACAGCACCACGATATTCAACGTGAATCCGATTGCCTGCAGGATCAGCATGGCGGCTAGGAACGAGCCGGGTATCGACAGTCCCACCAGCAACGAAGGACGCCAGCCCATGGCCAGTATCACCACCAACATGACCAGAATCACCGCCGTCAGCACGTTGTTTTCCAAATCACTCAACATGGTCTTGATCTGTTCGGACTTGTCTTGCTGAAAGGTGACCGAGACCCCAGGCGGCCACTCGGGCAGGGTCTGCGCGATTTCGGTGACTTTTTTGACCATGGCAATGGTGGCGATGATGTTGGCACCGGTACGCTTTTTAACCTCCAAGGCCAGGCTGGGCTGACTGTTTAAGCGGGCAAAGCCCTGAGGGTCTTCGAAGGTGCGGCGAATTTCCGCCACGTCACCCAAGGTCAGCACCCGGGTCCCGTCGACTTTCACCGGCACATCCAATAGCTCGTCCAGGGATTCAATGACGCCTGGGACCTTTAACACCAGTCGCCCAACGCCGGAATCCAATGCCCCTGGAGCAACCAACAAGTTGTTCTGGGCCACCAGGGTGCCGGCCTCGGTCAAGGACAGGCCATGGGCCTCCAGCGCCTCGGCGGTCACGATGATCTCAACCACCTCGTCGCGATAGCCTGACAGGTCGACTTCCAAGACCGGTGGCAGGGCCTCGATCTCGTCCTGCAAGCGCTGCCCCAAGGCGTTCAAAGTGCGATCGGGAACATCCCCTGACAGCAGCACAGTAACGACTGGGAACAGGGCAATGTTGACTTCCATGACCTTAACGTCGGCGGCATCGGGCAGGTCTTGCTCGACCGAGTCCACTTCGTCCTCGACATCGGTCAGGGCCTGCTCGTTGTCAAAACCCGCGGTAAACTCCAAGACCACCGTGGCCCGCCCTTCCGAGGCCGTGGAACGGATTTCCTTGAGTCCCTCAAGGGTTTGCAGGGATTTTTCGATGGGTTTGACCAACAGCCGTTCAGAGTCCTCGGGACTGATGCCATCCAACGAGGCCGACACATAGATAATCGGGATCGGAATGTCCGGTTCGGCCTCCTTGGGAATTCCTTGATAGGCCAGGATGCCAGCCAATGCGATGACGACAAATATCGCCACAATGGTGCGCGCGCGACTGAACGCCGCATCGATGATGGCATTCATCAGTTGGCGACCTCGACCGTGCTACCGGCGCTCACAAAGCCAGCACCCACACTGATAATGTCCACCGACTCGGGCAGACCGCTGACATAGAATCCTTGGGCATCGGCCCGGACTAGCTCAACCGGAAAGAACTGCACGACACCCTCGGTGCTCACGGTTTTAACACCCACCCGCCCGTTATCGTCCAAAAACAGCCATGCCGGCGAGACAAAATGCGCCTGAACTTTTTCAACCTGGATTTCCGCGCTGACACTCATACCGGCGCGCAGCCCGGCGGTGCTGGCGGGTAACAAGTCGACCTCGAACATACGGCTAACGCCGCTGCTCAATGGGGCAATGCGTTGCACCGTGGCGGCTTGGGGCAATGCGCCTGCTCGGGCCACGCTGGCCCGCTGGCCTTTGACGACTTGAGCAATGTCGGTTTGGGCCAATTCCACAGTAATCGTCAGCTGAGAAGGATCGACCAGGGACAGCAACGCGCTTTGTGCGCCCACTACGCTGCCCACCTCGACCATGACCGACTCGACCACACCATCAAACGGCGCCCGGACGCGCAGAAAATCAAGCGACTTTTGCGCATCGGCTACCGCCGCTTCCGCAGCTTTCAATGCGCTTTCCACCGAATCCAGCGCACTCTTGGTGATCAATTGTTGCTCGAACAACTGTTGTGAGCGACGAAACTCGCGATCCAACCGTCGGGCCTCAAGACTGGCACGGTCCAGTTTCAGTTGACGATCCTCGGTGGCCAGTTGGACGATTACCTGACCCTGGACCACTTCGTCTCCCGCCTGAACGTTTAACGCCTGGACAATGCCCTCGGTGCGCGAACGAACCGTAGCCTCGACCTCGCTGGTGACCGAGCCCAAGGCGCTGACGCTGAGCTCGATCGGCTGGGCCTGACTGGATTCGACCTGAACACTAAAGGCGTGTACGCAGGACGTGGCTAGCCACAACAAAATTAACGCGTTTTTCATGATGTTTTCTCGATACATAGTGCGGAAAGAGTGCCCTGGCACACCTGCTCAAGCAGGGCCTGGTCGATGGTTTGATGGTCTTGAATGGCAAGCCTGGCCAGGCCAAAGCATGCCTCGAAACTGAGTACCCCGATCACCGAGTGGGGAAGATCTTTGATGTCCCCTCGACCGATCGCTTGCTGAATCCAGGCCGCAACGGGCGCGAACTGTTGCTCTTTGTGAGCCTGCACCATGGCGTTTTGCGCGCTGGGCAGACCGTCAAAGTGCGCCCTGCACAGGGTCGCCTCGGGGTGATTAAAACAATAGTGATACAACGCCATCCATACCCGTCGATAGGTCTCGGCAAAGGCATCACCCGGCTTGATCTGATCGGACATAGCCGCGGCGGCATCCGACAAACACCGGCAATACGCCCGGGCCAGCAAGGCCTCGCGGCTATCAAAGTAGCGATAGGCCGTACCGACGGCCAGATCGGCTTCGGCGGCCAAGGCCTTCATGGAAAACCCATCGGCACCGACTTTTGAGGCCAATCGGATGGCCGCATCGAGCAGTTGGTCTTCGCGAGATGAATGAACGTTCATTCGCCCATTGTCATGGTGCGGCGCACACAAGTAAACCCCACCCCAGTACAAAGCAACCCGTCAGTGCGTAATAGCGGCACACTCGGTAAAGACTTGGACCATCCCGGCCAGTACATTGCGGTGCAGCTCGGCACCGGGCTGGTGAGCAACCCCCAAAGGATCCAGGGTTCGTATCTCGATGGGTTGATCACCAATGGCCAGGCGGGCCCAGCGCGGATCTAGCTGTGGCTCGATAAAGGCGCAGCCGGTTTGGCCTTGCATGTTGCCCCGCAAGGCCGACAGTTGACGCGAGCTGGGGTTTGAATTCACGTTAATTTGAATCACCGCTTGGTGATCGATGCCATGCTCGGCCTCAAAGGCCCCGTACGCGTCATGAAAAACCCAGTACCGCAGCGTGCTGGCGGACTGCATTTGCTCAGTCCACTGGGGGAACAGCCGTTCCAGTTTGTGGCTAGCCTGCTCGGCCCGGCGCTCAAAAAGTTCTGCCCGAGTCGGGTCCCATTGCCCCAGCACGTGGGCGATGTCTTGCAACATTTGTTGGGACTGGCGAACCGACAGCCAGCCATGAATGTCCTCATGATCGTGGTGGTCGTGATCGTCATGGTGACCGTGATCCGTGTTGCTGGCCTGATCTGAACTCAGGGCGACGCTGTTGGCCTGTTGCGACAGTGCCCGCGCCAGGCCGGTTTCCAGGTTGGGGCCCATCCAAAAAACACCGTCCGCTTGGGCCAAATCCCGTGCCATCGAAGGCCGCATGGCAAAGTTATGCGGCGATTGGGAGGCCGGAATCAGCAAGGTGACCTGATCGCTCGGCTCGGCGACCTGGACCACCAGCGAATGCAATGGGGGAATCGTTGCGACCAAATTCAAAGACCAAGCCGGCCAGCACAGGGCCAAGCCACTGATCAGTGTGGCCATCCGGCCTAGAGTGTTATGGTATAACATAGCGGCGCATCTTAGAGTTCTACCTATGCAAATTCAACTGACAAATGCCGGCCTGAAACGGCAAGGAAAGTGGCTGGTGCGGGGCATCGATTTAACCCTGCAAGCAGGCCAGATTCTGACCCTGATCGGCCCCAATGGCGCTGGCAAATCCAGCACCGTTAAAATGGCGCTGGGCCTGGAAAAACTGTCCGAGGGCACCTGTACCCGGGACAAAAACCTGCGCATTGGTTATGTCCCCCAGCGCCTGCAATTGGATTGGACGATGCCCATGTCCGTGGATCGCTTTATGGGCCTGACACCGGGAGTGGCTGCGGCCGAGCGCGAACAGAGCCTGGCCCGGGTCGGCCTGTCGGCCAAGGGCTCCCACCCCATCGCCGATTTGTCCGGCGGAGAATTTCAGCGCATGTTGATTGCCCGGGCGATCGCCCGACGCCCCAATGTGCTGGTGTTGGACGAGCCGACTCAGGGCATCGATGTGGCCGGCGAAGCTCAGATTTACGAGCTGATTCAAAATGTCCGGGACGAGCTGAGCTGCGGGGTATTGCTGATCAGTCACGATTTACACTTGGTCATGGCCGCCACCGATACGGTGCTGTGCCTAAACGGCCACCTGTGCTGCCACGGCTCGCCCAGCAGCGTGATCGAGAACCCGGAATACCAGGCCCTGTTTGGCTCTGACGCGGCCGGTCTGGCGATGTACGACCACCATCACAATCACACCCACCTACCCGATGGCCAGATCAAACATGGATGATTTTATTCTGCGCGCCCTGGCGGCTGGCTTGATCTTGACCCTAATGACCGGTCCTTTGGGCTGCTTTATGGTGTGGCGCCGGTTGTCGTATTTCGGCGACACTCTGGCTCATGGCGCGCTGTTGGGCATTGCCCTTAGCCTGCTGGTCGGGCTGGCGACCCAGTTGTCGGTATTCTTGGTGGCGGCGGGGATCGCCGCGACCCTGACCGAGCTTGAGCGTCGCCGGCAACTGTCCAGTGACGCCCTGCTGGGCCTGATGTCCCACTCGACCCTGGCACTGGGTGTGGTGGCCATTGCGCTGATGGGGCCCAATCAGATCAACCTGGAATCCTTGTTGTTTGGGGACTTGCTGCTGGTCAACGCGGGCGACCTGATGCTGATGGGCGGGACCGCGATTGCCGTGCTGGGCGTGTTGTTGGTGCTGTGGCGCCCGCTGATTGCCGCCACGCTGAATAATGAGCTAGCGGCGGCCGAGGGTTTGCACCCCAGGGCATCGCAATTCTGCTTGACCCTGATGATTGCGGCCGTGATTGCCGTCAGCATCAAACTGGTCGGGGCCTTGCTGATCACCGCCATGTTGATTATCCCTGCGGCGGTGGCCCGAGGCCTAAGTAAAAGCCCCGAACAAATGGCGTTGTTTGCCACCGCCATTGGGATGTTAAGCGTGCTGGTTGGCATCTCAGGTTCCTGGTTTGCCGACACCCCAACCGGTCCCAGCGTGGTATTGGGCGCGCTGTTACTGTTTCTAGCCAGCCAGGTGTATCAAGCCATCCTTCAGCGACGGGAGTCACAATAATGCTGACCGACAAACAACAATCGGTTTTGCAGTGCCTAACCCGCGCCGGCAAACCCTTGACCGCCTATGAAATGCTGGATCAATTGCACGACGATGGCTTTCGCGCGCCACCCCAGGTTTATCGAGCGCTGAACAAACTGTGCGAGATGGGGCGCATTCACCGGCTGGAAACGCTGAACGCCTTTGTGGCCTGCGATCAACACGATTGTGGCATCCAGGTCCCCTCGGTCTTTCTAATCTGCACCGATTGCCAGACCGTCAGTGAAATACACGCCCGAGGCGCCTGGAATGGTCTGTCCGAGCTGATCCATCACAACGGATTTCGCTTGAACCAAGCGGTCATAGAGCTAAGCGGAATTTGCGCACAATGCGAGGGCTCAGATCCGGTGCTTGCGGTGGATTGAGATCCCGTTTCAGCTGTGCGATGTTTAGTAAAACAGCGCATGAGAACAATAAAATGCTGAATACAGGCGACATCGTTAGAGTCTACGAGCACCCCTACTCGGACCATTCTTATCTGGTCGGCGAAGTAACCCGGACCACCTCGCAATGGGTTTATTGTGAGTCCCTGACCCGAGTGCGTGGCGGTCAACCCATTCCCCTGCAATCGCACATCGAACGCTTTAAGACCCCGGTGGTTGGGCTAGAAGCATCCCATGACAAGTATCGCGCGCGGCTGGGCCGCCCACCCAGATTGGTGCGCCTGGCGGCCACCAGCAACCGGCCGGTCTGGCAACCGAGCTACGGCTAAGATTCCGATCCCGCCGGTTTTACGCCATGATAACGGCATGTTTTCCAATGCCGTTTATAAGACCCTGGGCGCCCTGTTCTTTTTGCTGGGTGCCATCGGGGCGCTGGTTCCTTTGCTGCCGACCACGGTGTTTTGGATTTTGGCCGCCCTGTGTTTTTCCCGGGGCGCCCCTGAGTGGTTTGAATGGTTGCGTGCCCATCCAAAATTTGGCCCTACCCTGGTTGATTACCTAGACCACAGAGTGATCAGCGTGCGGGGGAAATTCTGGGCGGTGGGCGGCATGGCCGCCGGCTGTCTGGTGTCGTTCTGGCTGGCAAAACCACCCTTGTGGGTGGCCATGGGTGTAATCCTGGTGTTGATGCTGGTGGCACTATGGATCCTGCGCCACCCCAGTCAGGTCAGGCGATAACGGGCGCGGCATCCAGGAGCATTTGTGTATAGGGGTGCTGGGGGTCTGCGAACAACCGATCTGCGGTCGCCTGTTCAACCAATTGCCCGTGTTTTAAAACACCAATGTGATGCGCCATCGAGCGCACGACCGCCAGGTCATGTGTGATGAACAAGTACGTTAATCCCAGGTCTTTTTGCAACTGCTTCAATAGGTTCAGGACCTGAGCCTGGACCGACACGTCCAGTGCCGAGGTCGGCTCATCACACACCAAGAACGTGGGCTCGGAGGCCAGGGCCCGGGCAATCGAGATGCGCTGACGTTGCCCGCCCGAGAACTCGTGAGGATAGCGAGCCCCATCGGATTGGGACAGGCCGACCTGGTCTAGTAGCTCTGACACCCTAGCCGCTTGATCCTGACCTGATTTACGCAGCCCAAAGGCCTGCAGCGGCTCGCGCAGGATATCCTGGACACGCCAGCGCGGATTCAAACTGGCATAGGGCGACTGAAACACCATTTGAACCTGGCGCCGGTGGGACATCTGGCGTGGGTTAAACGGCTCGCCATTGAGCAACACCTGTCCCGAGGTGGGACGATCCAGTCCAACAATCATACGCGCCAAGGTGGATTTACCCGACCCACTCTCGCCAACCAAAGCAAAGGTCTCGCCCGGGGCAATCTGGATAGATACCTGATCCACCGCAACCAATTGATCGATCGCCGCGCCCGTTAGCCGTCGCAGCCAGGCCGACTGGGAACGATCAAATACCTGGGTAAGCGCTTGGGTCTCCAGCACGTTCATTAGGATTCACTCCAGAAACACGCCCGTCGGCCATCGAACTCAGGGGCGTGAGTTTTACACTGCGGCATCGCCCGGTCGCATCGGGGGTGAAAAGCACAGCCGGCCGGCACCGCATCCAAGCGAGGCATGGCCCCCGGTATCTGAAACAGATCTTGGTCAACACTGCCAGCCAACGTCGGGGTCGAGGCCATCAGCCCCTGGGTATAGGGATGCGTAGCCTGGTGAATTACCTGGTCTGTGGCCCCCAACTCGACCAATCGGCCGAGATACATGACCGCCACCCGATCGGTGGTTTGGGCAATCACTCCCATGTCGTGGGTAATCAAGACAATTCCGGTGCCCCGGTCACGACACAGTTGTTTCAATAGCGCCAGGATCTGAGCTTGAATCGAGACATCCAACGCCGTCGTAGGCTCGTCCGCAACCAAGACCTTGGGGTCCGAGGCCAGAGCCAAGGCAATAACAACGCGTTGGCGCATACCGCCGGAGAATTCGTGGGGGTAGTGATCCCGGCGTTTGCCCTCGATCCCAACCTCGTCCAAGGCCTGCATCGCCCGCCGTTTGGCTGTAGCGTCATCCAAGCCATGGTGAATCTTTAAGGTTTCCATCAACTGATCGCCAATGCGCTGCAAGGGATTCAAGCTGGTCAATGGATCCTGGAACACCATGCCGATGTGTGAGCCACGATAGCGCTCGGGGTGCTGATCGATCCGCTGACCCTCCAGCGTAATCTGGCCACCGGCCATATGACCCGGCGGCTCAATCAGCCCCATAATAGCGGCGCCGGTCATGGACTTCCCGGCACCTGACTCGCCCACCAGACCTAAAATTTCGCCGCGATCCAAGTCAAAGGAAACACCGTCCAGCGCGGTTAACACCCCCCGTCGGGTAGGAAACTCAACCCGTAGCCCCTGAACAGACAGCAGACTCATTTCAACCTCGGATTCAATGTGTCACGCAACCAGTCGCCCAGCAAATTGACCGACAGCGCTAACAGCAACAGGGTCAAGGCTGGGAATAACAAAATCCACCATTCACCGGAGAACAAGAAATCCTGACCAATCCGGATCAACGTGCCCAGGCTTGGTTCCGTGGGGGGCGCGCCGACCCCCAAAAACGACAAAGTTGCCTCGGCGATAATGGCCAGTGCCAGAGTGATAGTGGCGATGACCAGCACCGGTGTGGTCACATTGGGCAGGATATGGCGAACCATCACCGCCAAGGGATTCAGCCCCATCAGGCGGGCCGCTTGGACGTATTCTTTTTCCTTTTCCACCAAGGTGGTG
The DNA here is from genome assembly GCA_938091715.1 of uncultured Litorivicinus sp. Taxonomy (GTDB): domain Bacteria; phylum Pseudomonadota; class Gammaproteobacteria; order Pseudomonadales; family Litorivicinaceae; genus Litorivicinus. The sequence goes on along the minus strand of CALKMT010000004.1, from coordinate 10,030 downwards.
CCGCGCACTGTGCGGGCGAATTGCACCCATTCAGACAGGCCGATCGACAGAATCAGAATACCGATCGCCAGATCGCCCCGGTTGTCCGGCGCAATCAACCCCTGGGCCACCCCATAAATCAGCATGGCAATCAGGATTGAAGGAAAGGTGACCTGAACATCCGCCATGCGCATGATCAACGTGTCGACCCAGCCCCCGCGATACCCCGCCAGCAGACCCAGAAATACACCCAAGAACATCGCTAGGGCCACCGCTGCGAAACCCACAAATAGGGACACCCGCAACCCGTACAAAATGGCCGAGAACAGATCCCGCCCCTGATCGTCTGTGCCCAGCAAAAAGGTTTCACCGGTAAAGGCATTCGGCGCCAACGGCGGCGTAAAGCCATTCATCAGGTTCAACGCCGCCATATCAAAAGGATTCAGCGGTGCAATCCAGGGCGCAAAGACCGCGGCCAACACCAGCAAACAGACCACGCCCGCTGAAACACAGGCCACAGGCGAGCGCTTGAAGGCATACACAAAATCCGAGTCCCAACGGCTCATGAGTGACCCTCCGACGCATTGGCTTTGAGACGCGGATCAATGACCAGATACAAAAGATCAACCGCCAGATTGATGCTGACAAATACCACGCCCACCAACAGCAAATAGGCGGACATGACTGGGATATCAACGAAATAGACCGCATTGATGAACATCAGGCCAACCCCCGGCCACTGAAATACGGTCTCGGTAATAATTGAAAACGCGATGATGCTGCCAATCTGCAAGCCCGCCACGGTAATGACCGGGATTAAGGTGTTCTTCAATGCGTGCTTAAAATGAATGCGGCGCGTCGAAATACCCCGGGCACGAGCGAACTTGATGTAGTCCTGGCGCAGGACTTCCAGCATCTCAGCACGCACTAGCCGCATGATGAGTGTCATCTGGTACAACCCCAAGGTAATGGCCGGCAAGATCAAGGAGCGCCATCCGTCTACCGTCAACAGACTGGTGCTCCAGCCGCCTAGATCGACCACTCCAGAGCGGCCAAAACTGGGCAGCCAAGACAGCTCAACTGCAAACACCCATATCAACAGCACGCCGATCAGAAAGGTCGGCAACGAAACCCCAACCAAACTGGTAGCCATGATGCTCTGCGCCACAAACCCTTCCCGGCGGATGGCGGTGAATACGCCAAGGCCTATCCCCAATAACAGGGCAAAGGTGCCCGAGATTAGCGCCAACTCCAGAGTGGCCGGCAGACGCTGGGAAATCATATCGGCAACCGACTCACCGGTGCGGTAGCTCACTCCAAACTCACCCTGCACCGCGTTCAAAACAAACCGGGCATACTGCAACACAATCGGATCGGTCAGGCCCAGACGCTCACGCAGGGCCTCGCGGTCAGCGCTGGTGGCCTCTTGGCCCAGCATGCCCTGCACCGGATCACCGACGAAACGAAACATGCTGAAGGCCACCAAGGCCACCAACAACAATACGAAGCACGCCTGAATGACGCGCTGAAATAAGGTATAGATCATTAGGAAAACCGGGGCCGAAGCCCCAGACTACTTAGTTAAATGACAAGAATTTGAAGTGCGGCTGATCTTCCGGCTGCACGTCAAAATTAATGTCTGATTTCATGCTCCAATTCAGAACCTGGTTGTGGACGGGCAAATACACCACATCTTGCTGAACCTGATTCCAGATTTTTCCAATGGTGGCGTCTCGGGCCGCCAAATCGGTTTCACTCTCCAGGCTGACAATCATCTGGTCTACATCGGCGTTTGAATAGCCGGTGTTGTTCCACGGCCCACGGTCGCCCTCGCTGGTATGCACCAGGAAGTTAAAGATGTAGTGACTGTCAAAGGTCGGCACACCCCACCCCAACATATAAAACTCGGTCGTCTTATTCTGGATCAGCGGGAAGTGCTGCGCCTTGGGCTTGGCATCCAGGTTCACCTTGATGCCAATCTGACCCAACATACCGACGGTCGCCTGACAGATGGCTTCGTCGTTGATATAGCGATCGTTCGGGCAGTTTAAGGTCACCTGGAATCCGTCACCGTATCCCGCGTCCGCCATCAGGCTCTTGGCCTTGGCCATATCGCCGGCGGGAATCTCATTCAATGCAGGCGTCCAACCGTTCACAAAGGGAGGCATGATGACGCCGGTGGGATCGGATTGACCGCGCATCACGACCTGCTTAATCGCATCCCGGTTGATCGCCATGTTCATCGCCTGGCGAACCCGAACGTCCGCAAAGGGGTTTTTGCCCTGAACGTTATCGCTGTCCAGATCGGCCTTACCTTGGTTCATGCCGAAAAAGATCACGCGGTTTTGGGCGGCAGTGACCACCTTCAGATCGCTGGTAGCATCCACCCGGCCCAAGTCCTGAACCGGAATGTCCTGAACGAAATCCACTTCACCTGACAACAGCGCCGCCACTCGGGTCGCCGCAGACTGAATGGGCGTGTAGATAATTTCACTAACCTCGAGCGGGAATTGGCCCACACCCCAGTAATTTGGGTTGGCTTTCAAGACAGTCCGCTCGTCCGGCGTACGGGACACCAGCTGATAAGCGCCGGTACCATTCGCGTTCGCTGCTGCGTATGTCGTTTGACCGTTAGCAAAGTCCTGAGGCACCGCCGATCCGTTCGATTCGGTCCAACCCTGATCCATCATGAATAGGTTGGTCAGGTTGTTGATCAGCAACGGGTTAGCGCCGGCGGTCTCGATGTCGACTGTCAAATCGTCAACCTTGCGTACATCCACGACCGAGTTCAGCAGTCCCTTCATGTCCGAGGTCTCTAATTTGGCTCGCTTGACGCTGAACACGACGTCATCCGCGGTAAAGTCTTCGCCGCCGTGGAATTTAACGCCTGCGCGCAGCTGAAAGCGCCACACATTGGGGTTGTCGTCCAACGCGCGCCAGGACGTCGCCAGGCCTGGAATGATTTGCCCAGCCATGTCACGTTGCAACAGCGGTTCATACAGCTGGTGGGCCAAGGCGTGAGTCGGGCCCTCGTTTTGTGCGTGGGGATCCAAGGTCAATGAGTCGCCAGAGCGCGCCCATCGCAGTGTTTCGGCCTGGACCAGTGGTGCCCCGATCAAACAGGACACAGACAGCGCGGCCGCCAAGACTTTTAATCGCATAGAAACCTCTTTTTGTTTTTATCAGACCTCTGGATCCATCCGAGGTTAAGGGTGACTGCTTCCTGCAACCCCTACTTAATCACGTTCATAGCCTGCCTTTCCAGCCTTTTACGCTAGACAAAAAAAAGCCACCGGTAAACGGTGGCCCTTTAGACAGGTACGAACGCGCTATTTGCTGGTGCGTCCACGTCCTAGCCATTTGCCCGGTTCGCCTAACGCCGATCCCATACTCAACATTTGATCACGCAGATCACGCTGGCGTTGGGACACTTTGGGTTGGCTTGCTACGAACTCAAACGAACGCAGATTCACGGGCTTTGTACTCCTAATGGGTGAGATATAATGTGCGCGCGAATGATAATGCGGCGGCGCAACATGTCACGCGAAATTTTCTTTGTTTCGCATGAGATATTCTCACCCTCTTAGGGGCCGATTATTGCAGCGTAATTGCCTGTCCCGTGGCAATGCTTTGCTGGGCCGCCAAGCCCATTCGGACCGCCCACAATCCGTCCTCAAAGGACACCTCAATCGGCCCGCCCGACAAGCTATTGTAAAAGCCCTCGTGCTGGTAATAAGTCGATCCGTTGTGATCACCCGCCGCCAGCAGTTGATCGTCCACGGGCGTCTGGATTTCAACCGGCGCTTGGGTGGCCCTGGGGCTTAGCACGACCTTGGGCAGCGGCGCAGGCCGGTCGGCCATCCAGAATCGCCCTGGGCCGGGCACCAGGGCTTCAATTTTGCCACTCGACCCGACCACGCTGATGGCCTCCTGGTACTCACTGCCCTCGCTGAACATCGACAGCTCTAGGCAGGCCTTTTGTCCGGATTCGAAATCCACCAACACATAGGCGTGGTCCAGTATGTCTGGACGCCCTTCGGGATACTGCTCGTCCAAGTGGTTAACCGCCTGACCGCCTGTGGCCATGACCCGGATCGGATTGGACTGCAATATCAGGCGCATCAGATCAAAAAAGTGGCAGCACTTTTCCACCAAGGTACCGCCGGAGTTGGCGTTGAAGCGGTTCCAGTGGTTGACCTTGTGCAGAAACGGAAAACGGTGCTCTCGAATGGTCAGCATGTGCAGATCCCCGATCACACCCTGTCGCACCTGACGGATCAGTTCTGCCACCGGCGGCATGTAGCGGTACTCCATGGCCACCCACCAGTGCCGATCCGCCGCCAACGCGGACAGCCGATCGGCTTGCTCAGGATTCACGCATAGGGGCTTTTCCACTAACACCGGCAAGTCGCTGTGCTGTGCAATGGCGGTCAGTTGTTCGGCATGGCAGTGATTTGGGCTTGCGATGACCAGCGCGTCCAAGTCGGCGGCCAGCAATGCCTCTAGGCTAGACATCCGCCTTGCCTTGGGCACCAGGGATTGCGAGGCCTGGGCCATGCCCTCGTCTGGCTCGAAAAATGCCACCACTTCAGCGCCCTCGATCAGGGCGATATTGCGCAGATGTTCCTGTCCCATCATGCCCGATCCGATCAGGCCATAACGTTTCGTCATTATTATTGTTCCCAACGTGCGTTGTAGAGAGCCAACTGGGGATCAAAATGAGTCTCTGAGTACTCGATCCATTGATCCCTAGCGTCAAAACTGTAACGGGCCACAAAGCCCTGAGTACTGGGCAGTCCCAGATTCTGCATGGCGGGGTTCGTGGCCACGCTGACCCGGTCCTCGACCCGTTTAATCCAAATGCCAAATTCGTCGGTTAACCAGCGGTACAACGCATTGTTGCCCTCGCCCTCGCCTAGCGGCCGCGGCAGGCTGATCCAGATATCTTCGATGGCCACGGCTTGGTCATCCAAGAAGCGCCGACGCCGGAGATGGCGTGGCGTTTGGATCTCGACCGGGCATCGAGCGATCTCGTACCCCATCACCTGGGCCGAGGGCCGTCCACCGCCGCCGATTTTCTCTAGGTGAAACAGAGGGTACTCAGCAGCCTCGGGCACTCGTTTGACAAAGGTCCCGGCGCCCTGGATTCGCTCCAGCATGCCATCGTCCTCTAAAGCACTGAGCGCTTTGCGCAGTGTCCCGATGGCGCAGCTCAAGGATTCGGCCAATTCTCGCTCGGTCGGCAGTTGTTGGCCAACACGCCAGCGGCCCACGGTCAGCGACTGTCGCAGGGTATCGGCTATGTCTTGATGCAGTAAGCGGGTCATGGATAAAGTGTCATTGATTCACTAATCATTTACAAATTGATTTAGCATTGATTTAATGCCCTGAAACAATAATCAGGTGAGCCAATGTCCGTCGTACCGATTCACAGCCCCGACCTTGATGCCAGTGAAGTTTCTTGGTTCGCCCCCCTTTGTTCGGATGACTATCAATTCCTGGGTGTGCCGGATGGCGATCTGCGCTCGAACTGGCAGAACACCAGCGAAATCGTCAAGCGTGCGGATCAACTGGGTTATCGCAACGTCTTGTGTCCGTCCTCTTATCAAGTGGGCCAGGACACCCTGACCTTTGCCTCGGCGATGGCCCCGCTGACCGAGCAGATCAATCTGTTGGCGGCCATCCGCTGCGGCGAATTGCACCCGGCGATGCTGGCCCGGACCGTGGCCACCCTCGATCACATCATGCGCGGGCGCCTGACGCTGAACGTGATCAGCTCGAATTTTCCAGGTGAGGACGCCACCAGCGAGTACCGCTATCAGCGCTCAAAAGAAGTCGTCGAGATCCTGAAGCAGGCCTGGACCCAGGACGAGATCAATTACGAAGGCCAGATCTACTCGCTAAAAGGGCTGTCCACGGACCCTGTCCGTCCCTACCAACAAAATGGCGGGCCGCTTTTGTACTTTGGCGGTTACAGCCCGCCAGCGGTCGACCTGTGCGGCCAGCACTGCGATGTCTATTTAATGTGGCCCGAAACCGAAGAGAACCTGGCCGAACGTATGCGCACGGTGCATGAACGAGCCGTGGCGCACGGGCGAGTGCTGGATTATGGCCTGCGGGTCCACATGATCGTTCGGGACACCGAACAAGAGGCCCGGGAGTACGCGGATTATCTGGTATCCCAGCTGGACGACGAGCAAGGCCAGGCGATCAAGAATCGTGCCCTGGATGCCAAGACCATGGGCGTGAATTTGCAAGCTGCCTCGCGGGATTCAGCAGACTCGGACGGCTATGTCGAGCCGCACCTGTGGACCGGAATCAGTCGCGCTCGCAGCGGCTGTGGCGCAGCGCTGGTGGGGACGCCGGATCAAATTTTGAGCAAGATCGAACGCTATCGAGCCATGGGAATTCGCTCCTTTATCTTCAGCGGCTATCCGCATCTAAATGAATGCGAACAATTCGGGGCGAAAGTCCTGCCCGAACTAAAGACATGCTCATTACCCACGGTGTATGGTCGCGTGCCAGAAACCACCCCCGCGACCCCACTGGGAATTGGAGAACGACGTTGATTAAAAAAACCGCTGTCGGCGCAAGCGACATTCAATTCAGCGAACTGGTCTACGGCGCCTGGCGCCTGGCCGACGACACCGACCGCTCAAAGGCGCATATCCAGAAAAAGATCGAGGCGTGCCTGGATGTGGGCATGACGACCTTTGACCACGCTGACATTTACGGCGATTACGAGTGTGAAACTCTGTTTGGTCAGGCCTTCCGCGAAATGTCAGAGGCCCACGGGATTACCCAGCACGTCAGTAAGTGCGACGTGGCCTTGATCTCGGACAAGTTTCCCGACCGCCGGGTTAAGCACTACGACACCAGCGCCGGATACATTCAGCAGTCTGTCGACAACAGCCTGCAGCGCTTGGGCATTGAGTGCTTGGACGTCCTGTTAATCCACCGCCCAGATCCGTTTATGGACGCCGATGAGACGGGCGCCATGTTGGATTCGCTAGTAACCGACGGCAAAACTCGAGCCGTTGGGGTCAGTAACTTCAAGGCGCATGATTATCACCTGCTGCAAAGCCGGATGAACAACCGTCTGATCACCAACCAAATCGAGATCAGCCTGTTGGCCAACCAGGCCATGACCGATGGTGATCTGGCCTACCTGCAGACCGAGCGCATGACGCCCATGGCGTGGTCCCCCTTGGCGGGTGGCGCATTGTTTTCCGATGATCCGGTTGCGGTTCGTCTGCGCCCTGCCCTGCAACGCCATGCCGACGCCCAAGGGGTCGATATCACGGCCATCGCGTTGGCTTGGTTGATGGCCCACCCGGCCGGCATTGTTCCTGTCATTGGCAGCAATAACCTGGATCGTATTCGCGCCGCCGCGGATGCCGCTCGGGTGCAGATGACTCGTCATGATTGGTATGAGTTGTACGAGCTGGCCAATGGGCACGAGGTACCGTGAGCAGACCCTTAAGAGATGCCCTAGGACGTTGGGCGACCGGTGTTGTCATCGTGACCGGCCGCGACGGGAATGGCGCGCACTACGGTATGACCGTGAACAGCTTTGCCTCGGTCTCGCTGGATCCAGCCCTGGTGCTGTGGTCGATCCAACGCTCCTGCGAATACGCGGATGTGTTCGAATCGGGCTATTGCGTCAGTGTATTGGGCGAGCATCAAAGCGATGTGGTCTGGCAGTTCACCCAGGGCGATCAGAACGAACGTTTTGCCGGGGTCGAGACGCGAGAGCTGACCAGTGGTCGGCGCGCCTTGGCCGGCGCCCTGGCGTATTTTGATTGTGACCTGCACCAACGTGTGGTGGCCGGTGATCACGATGTGTTGATTGGTCAGGTCACGGAATTTGATACGCAGGACGGACAACCCGTCTTGTTCAACCAAGGACAACTTGGCAAGGTGGCAGTGTAGCGTGACTTTGCCGGCGGCCTAGGCCGCCAAGCGTTACCGGCAACGCCTAGCGGTGCCGCAACAACAACAATAAAACGGAGAAACGCCATGAAACGTATCGCATATGCGGTTAAGCAGTCTCTGCTCTTCAGCTCGCTGGCCCTGGGGTCGGCAGCCGCGATGGCAGACGAAATCAAATTCCTTTGCTATCAGGACAGTAACGAGTGTGCTGTGATCGAAGACCTGGCCAAGGGATTCACCGCTGAAACCGGTCACACCGTTGTCACGGAAACCGTGGGCTACGACATCATTCGTGACCAGTTGGAAAACCAGTTGCAAACCGATGCCGCACCCGACGTGGCCCGAGTGACCAACCTGGGCGGTCTGAACCAGTATTACTTGGACCTGCGTCCGTTTGTTGATAACAGCGATTGGAAAGAGAACTACGGCACGGTGCTGGGCTGGTTCCAACGCCCCGATGGCTCTGACAACGGCATTTACGGCTGGCTAACTGGCCTGACCATGACCGGTCCGTACGTCAACGTCACTATGTTTGAAGATGCCGGCGTTGATATGCCCGGCGCAGGCTCAACCTGGGATGACTGGATGGCTGCTTTGGCCGAGGTCAAAGACACGCTAGGACTGAACGCTGCGATGGCCATGGACCGCACGGCTCACCGCTGGGCCGGTCCGGCATTTAGCTATGGCGCCGGTTTCTTTGATGCCGACAACCAACCCATTTTGGTTGACCAGGGCTTCCGTGACTTTGCGACCAAATTTGTCGGCTGGCACGAACAGGGCTTGATGCCCGCCGAAGGCTGGCCTGCAGGCTCGGGTACCCAGTACCGTAACGCCGCACCGCTGTTTGTCGGTGGTGAAGTCGCGATGCATATGTCCGGTTCTTGGATGATCAACAACTACGACAGCAACATCAAAGACTTCGAATGGAAAGCCGTCCCCGCGCCCTGTGGCCCTGGTGGATGTGGCGCCATGCCTGGCGGAGCTGCCGTGGTGGCCTTCAAGTCATCACAGCATCCTGAAGCGGCCGCGGCCTTTGTGGATTACCTAGCGCGCACCGAGAACGCTGAACAGTTCGCTGCACAGACCAAATCGATTCCCGGTCATAAAGGCCTACAGGAATCAGGCATCGACTATCCTGGCGTCAGCCCGGCGGTTGCAGATGCCTTGTCGGTCTTTGCATCCAACGCAGCTGTGGCTGGGGATACCACTCCTCAGGCCTATACCTTCCAGGGCTATAACAAGAACTTCGTGATCTACGGTGTGGTCCCTGACTACATCACCAAAGCGATCACGGGTGAGATGTCACTGGATGACGCACTGACAGCCATTGACGCGGATGTCGCCGCCAAGATCGCTGAGTAAGCGCAACGGGAATATCGGATCATGCAAGACGCACTGTATTTCGCCTTCATTGATTCCGATATTCCCTGGATGGTGGGGGTCTATTGGATCCTTGGCTATCTGATTGTTCGCCCCAAGGGCTCGCTGTCGACGCGTTTAATGAGCGCGCTCGGTTGGCCCTTGGAGGCCGCACAACGCCTATCAGGCCAGTTAGGCCTGCCCTATTTGTTTGTACTGCCCAACCTGTTAATTTTTGGGCTGTACACCTTTTCACCGATGTTTATCAACGTCGGTTTTTCAGTCACCGACGGTCAATCCATTCAATTTGACCAACGCCCCTTTGCCGGTGATGACAATTTGCAGCGGTTGCTGGCCGAGGTTCAGATCGACACCGGCGGCGAAAACCGTGAGGACGACAAGTTCCTAAAGTCCGCCTATGACACCTTGATCTTTGTGGTCTGCCAGGTGCCGATCATGATTGCCCTGGCCCTGGCCACTGCCCTGGTTTTAAACCGCGACATTATTGCCCGGGGGTTTTGGCGCTCGGTGTTTTTTTATCCCGTCATGCTGTCCCCGGTGGTCGTGGGATTCCTGTGGACCCTGATCCTGAAGCGTCAGGGTGTCCTGTCCATGACTCTGATCGAATGGGGCTGGATCACCGAGCCGATCCAATGGCTGACCAATCCTGACTGGATGATGTTCTGGTCGGTGTTTGTCTACACCTGGGCGCACCTGGGCTTTTATATGCTGATTTTGTTAGCCGGATTGCAAGCCATCC
>CALKMT010000003.1 GCA_938091715.1 uncultured Litorivicinus sp. | reverse complement strand
CCAAAAATCCCGTGACTGAGCCATCGCAAGCTCTAGGCACTCAAACACCGTCAGGGGTTCAAATACGGTGGGTTTTTGGAATTTGCGCCCGATGCCGGCCTGGGCAATGGCGGTCTCGTCTAGCTTTAATAAGTCAATGGTTTGACCAAAATAGGCGCTGCCGGAATCGGGTCGCGTCTTGCCGGTGATGATGTCCATCATGGTGGTTTTACCGGCACCGTTGGGGCCGATAATGCACCGCAGCTCGCCACCGCGCAGATAAAGATTCAGGTCATTAATGGCTTTGAATCCGTCAAAGCTGACGGTTAAGCCATCCAAATACAGCAGAATGTCCTTATCGACGTTTAACCTGGGATCTGCTGATGGGCGCATGAAGGAAAACACCTGGTCCCGGCGGATCCACTGGTTTTGTGCTTGGGTGTTCATGCCAAGGCCTCCTTGCGTTTTAAGAATCCGGCAATGCCTTTGGGCAAGAACAGCGTGACCAGTACAAACAGGCTACCCAGGGCGAACAGCCAAATTTCGGGGAATTCGACGGTCAGATAGGATTTGGCATAGTTGATGGCCACAGCACCGACGACTGCGCCAAATAGAGTGGCGCGACCGCCGATGGCGACCCAGATCACTACTTCGATCGAATTAATCGGAGAAAACTCATTTGGGTTAATGATGCCCACTTGCGGGACATACAGAGCGCCTGCGACGCCTGCGATGGCGGCCGACAGAGTGAACACCCATAGCTTGATGTGCTCGACTCGATAACCGGCGAATCGCGAGCGCGCCTCGGCGTCGCGGATTGCCACACACAGGCGGCCGGCCCGGGACTGCACCACGCTGTGACACATCCACAGGGTTAACAACAGTGCTACCACGGTGGCCATAAACAGTGCGACCTTGGTGTCCGGAGATTGCAGGCTAAAGCCCAGGATGTCCTTAAAGTCGGTCAGCCCATTATTGCCGCCAAAGCCCATTTCGTTGCGGTAAAACGCCAGCATCAGTGCGTAGGTCAAGGCCTGGGTGATGATCGATAGGTAAACGCCGGTGACTCGCGAGCGAAAAGCCAGCAAACCAAAGACAAAGGCCACAACGCCGGGTACCAAAATCACCATCAGCGCAGCAAACCAGAATTGATCGAATCCCAGCCAGAACCAAGGCAATTCAGACCAATCTAAAAACACCATGAAGTCAGGCAACAGCGGGTCGCCGTACACTCCTCGGTCGCCAATCTGGCGCATCAGGTACATGCCCATGGCATATCCGCCCAAAGCGAAAAAGGCGCCGTGGCCAAGGGTTAGGATTCCCAGATACCCCCAGACCAAATCCACGGCCACTGCAAGCATTGCCAGAGCTAGATACTTGCCCATCAATGAGACGGCATAGGTGGGTACATGCAGTGCATGGGTTTCCGGCAGCATGTTCAGTAGCGGCACGAATACCAGGGCGGCGATCAGGCCCACGACGACAAATTTGTTCATGCTCATGATCAGCCCTCCGCCGCTCGACCACGCTGTGGAAACAGTCCACGGGGGTTCTTTTGAATGAATAGAACGATAAACACGAGTACCAGAATCTTGGCCAAGACGGCGCCGGCCCAGGGTTCCAGTAATTTATTCGCGATACCCAGAGACAGGCCGGCCACCAAGGTGCCCCATAAATTTCCAACACCGCCAAACACCACGACCATGAAGGAGTCGATGATGTAAGCCTGACCCATGTTGGGTCCGACGTTGGTTAACTGCGACAGGGCAACGCCTGCCAAGCCTGCAACACCCGAGCCCAGTCCAAAGGTCAAGGCATCTACCCAGCCCGATCGAACACCCATGGCCTGAGCCATCTGGCGGTTTTGCGAAACGGCACGCACTTGTAACCCCAGTGAACTGCGCTTGAGCAAGGTCAGCAGCACGAAGAACACCACCAGACAAAAGCCGATCACGTACAGCCGGTTTAGCGTCAGGGATAATGCCGCGTTGATCTCCCAACTACCGGCCATCCACTCGGGTGTCACCACGCTACGATTGAGCGGTGAGAAGATGGAACGCACGGCCTGTTGCAGGATCAAGCTGATGCCAAAAGTGGCCAGCAACGTTTCCAGCGGCCTGCCGGTTAGAAATCGAATAACACCTCGTTGAATGCCAATCCCGACCAAGCCGGAAACCATAAAGGCGCAGGGCAATGATATCAGCAGGGCCATTCCGGGCTGGCTGGGCAGGATTTGTTGGATGACAAAGGTGGTGTAGGCCCCTAGCATGATCAGCTCGCCATGTGCCATGTTGATCACTCCCATCACCCCAAAGGTAATGGCCAGTCCGATCCCGGCCAGAACCAGGACCGAGCCCAAGCTCAACCCGAAATACAGTGTTTCGACGGCCTTGTAGCGATTGCGGCGGTGCTCGATCGACTGGATACCCGACCGGGCTTGCGACGCCAATGGGCTGTTGGCGGGCACGGCTCGCAGTGCATTCATGGCCTCGACGGTTAGACTGTCAGCCAGTCTGGCAATGGCCTGAGCTTGCTCGGCGGGGGTGCCGCGATCAAGACGGTCAATGGCCAAGGCGAGGTCCATCAAATCGACTACATCGGTGTCGGTTTCTTGGGCGCGGAATTTGGCAATTTGATCGGCATTTTCTGGAGTCAGGTCACCTAGCATCTGTTGAACAGATGACAGACGCACCGCTGGATCTGCGTCGCTAAGTTGGGCTGCGGCTAAGGTGTCGCGTAAAAAAGTTCGCAGCGTGTTGTTAACGGAGACTCGCTTGTAGGCCCTTTTTTTCTCGATAGTCCCGGCTTGTCCCGTGGCGAAATCTGTTAAGGGCTGTCCGGTTTTGTGTGTGTCGATCAGCACCAGCCGGTTAGTATTTTTCTCGTAATACAGCCGTCCGTCCAAAAGCAGTTGAACAACGCTTAAGGCGGTCGATGAATCGCTTTCGATCCACGTTTGAATCAGCGTTTGTTTCTCGCTAAAACTTGCGTTAGCGAGTTGATCGGCAGGGGTGCTGGCCCCAACCTGCAGTGCGGTCAATAACCCAACTAGCAGTCCGATCAAACTGGAAGTCCAGTTCGACATTATTGTTCCCCAAAACAAAAAATGCGCCTACCTGGGTAGGCGCAAAAATGGACAAGCTGGCTTTACAGTTCTTGACCCGAGCATTTAGCGCTGACCACGTCATATGCACCGCATGACAGAGGCGCACGCCAATCCGAGATTAGGTCTTTCGAACCGGGCAGATAATCTGACCATGCATCGCCGACCACCAGGCCAGGTGTCTCAGAGACAATTTCGAACTGACCATCGTCTTGGATTTCGCCAATCAGGACGGGCTTTGAGATGTGGTGGTTGGGCATCATGGATGACAAGCCACCGGTCAAGTTGGGTACCGAGACACCAATGATGGCGTCCTGTACCGCGCCAGGCTCGGTGCTTTGCGCTTTCTTGACCGCTTCAACCCACATATTGAAGCCAATGTAGTGTGCTTCCATGGGGTCGTTTGTGACGCGATCTTCGTCACCGGTGTAGGCATGCCAGGCGTCGATAAACTCGTCATTGGATTCGCTTTCGGCGCTCATGAAATAGTTCCAGGCCGCCAAGTGACCTACCAAGGGCGCCGTGTCCATGCCCGACAGTTCTTCCTCGCCGACCGAGAAGGCAATCACAGGGATGTCATCGGCGTTAACACCTTGAGCACCCAGCTCTTTGTAGAACGGAACGTTCGCGTCGCCGTTAATGGTCGAGACCACGGCGGTTTTCTTACCTTCGGCGCCAAAGCCTTTGATGTCAGACACGATCGACTGCCAGTCGCTGTGTCCAAAGGGCGTGTAGTTGATCATGATGTCGCTTTCGGCCACGCCATTGGCTTTCAGGTACGCTTCCAGAATCTTGTTGGTGGTACGGGGGTAGACGTAGTCAGTGCCGGCCAGAACCCAACGCTTAACGCCCTGTTCCATTAAATAATCCACTGCAGGGATTGCCTGTTGGTTCGGAGCGGCGCCTGTGTAAAAGACGTTTTTGGAGGATTCTTCACCCTCGTACTGGACCGGGTAAAACAGCAAGCTGTCGAGTTCTTCGATAACCGGCAAGACGGATTTGCGTGAAACAGAAGTCCAGCAGCCAAAGATCGCGTCGACACCATCTTTTTCGACCAACTCACGGGCTTTCTCGGCAAATAGCGGCCAGTTAGAAGCGGGATCGACGACCACGGCCTCCAGCTGTTTGCCCAGCAAGCCGCCTTTTTTGTTTTGCTCTTCGATCAGCATCAGCATGGTGTCTTTTAAGGTGGTCTCGCTGATGGCCATGGTGCCGGACAACGAGTGCAACACGCCGACCTTGATGGTGTCAGCGGCTAACGCTGCATTACTTAATGCAGTGGCAAGGGCAATGGGCAAAATCCGTAGAGTTTTCTTTCCAGCGATTGGGAACATGATCTTTTCCTGTGTGAATGATGTTCAATCCAGACATTGCGGGAACCGTGCCAACTCTTGATATTATTTTAAGTAATTGTTTTTAATGTATTTTTTTTATTTTTGTTTTGATAGAAGGAAGCCGGGTGCATCTCATGCGCACATATTTTGTGCAGGTGCACATGGCAAAGTTCCAGTTTGGTGCGACCTGTTGAGTGGCCGAAAGACTCGGCATTAGGCTAATACTCAGCCTGAGTTAGAGACCCTATTTCAGGGTCGCTATTGCGCCGCCTCCAACGCCTCAGCCGCTTCCATCCAGTCCAACTCCGCCGCCTCCAATGCGGCGACTCGCTCGGCCCGGGTCTTGGCGTCCGCCGCCTGTTGTTCAGGCGAGGTGTCAGTGAAATAGCTTGCCTCGGCCAGCGTGGCGTCCATCGCTTCGAGTGCGGTTTGGGCGTTCTCCAACGTTGCTTCGGCTTTTTTCAGTGCACGGGTGAGCGGGGCCAGTTGAGCACGGGTCGCGGCCCGGGCCTTGCGTTGCTCTTTTTGACTGTTCTCGGTTGGCGTCGATGCAGATTTGCTGCCAGCCTCGGGCTGCCAGTCCGACAGGGGCTCTTTAAACGGGGACAGTTGCCCACCCCGAATCGACCACAGCTCATCGCAGGTGGTTTCGATCAGGTGGCGGTCGTGGCTGACCAACAACAGGGCACCGGGGAACTCGACCAAGGCCTCGGCCAAGGCCGCCCGGGCATCCAGATCCAGGTGGTTGGTCGGTTCGTCCAGGATCAATAGATTGGGTTTTTGGTGAGCAATCAAGGCCAGTGCCAAGCGCGCCCGTTCGCCACCGGACAGGCTGGCAATGGGTTGATCCACGCGTTCATTGGAAAAGCCCCAGCCGCCTAAATAGTTACGCAGGTCCTGTTCACGATCTGTCGGAGCTGCGCTGATCATCTCCATCAGCGGGGTGTTTTCCGCGGTCAGGATGTCCAGTTGTTCCTGGGCGAAATAGCCTATTTTCGTGTTCTGACCCGAGTGCAGGGTGCCGCCGATGGGTTTTAAGCGCCCGACCAGGGTTTTCACCAGGGTGGATTTTCCCGCCCCGTTGGCTCCCAACAAACCGATCCGATCCCCGGGATTCAGGGCCAAATGGGCATCGGCGACAATGGCGGTTTGGTCATGGCCAATACTCAAATCCGTGCCCGCCACCAAGGGCGTGGACAGTTTTTCAGAACTGGGGATGCTGAAATCCAAACTGGAACGCGCCCGCACCGCGCTGGCGACGACCAGTTTTTCCATGGCCTTGACGCGGCTTTGTGCCTGTTTCGCCTTGGACGCTTTGGCCTTGAATCGGTCCACAAAGGACTGCAGGTGCGCGCGCTTTTTGTCGGTTTTGACCTGCTCGGCTGCCGCCCGCTCGATTTCCGCTGCCCGCTGACGCTCAAAATCTGAGTAGCCGCCGGTGTAGAGCTTTAGCTGCTGGTCCTCCAGGGCCAAAATGTGCGTGCACAGGTTGTCCAAGAACTGTCGGTCGTGAGCGACGATGACCAAGGTGCCCTGATAGCGCAGCAGCGTTTTTTCCAACCAGGCGATGGCGTCGATATCCAGGTGGTTGGTCGGTTCGTCCAACAGCAATAAATCGCTGGGCAGGATCAGGGCTCGAGCCAGGTTCAAACGCATCCGCCAACCGCCGGACAGATCACTGACCGGTTGTTGCTGGCGGGTCTGATCAAAGCCCAGGCCCGCCAGCAATTCAGCCCCCCGGGCCCGTTGCGACCAGCCCTCGATGTCCGCAAATGCAGTGTGCAAGGCCGCGTCCTCGGGGGCGTGTTCCAAAGCCCGCTCCAGTCGGCGAAATTCCGGATAGGCATCCAACAAGTGCTCGATCACCGGCAAGGTCAGGGCCGGGGTGTCCTGGGCCATGCTGGCGATGTGCGGCTTGCCGGCCAGGGCAAAGTCCCCAGCATCCGGTGCATGCTCGCCGCGGATCAAGCGCAGCAGCGAGGATTTGCCCGCCCCGTTCTGGCCGATCAAGCCCAGGCGCGAAGGGTTGGGACAGCGCAGGCTTTGCTCGTCGATC
>CALKMT010000002.1 GCA_938091715.1 uncultured Litorivicinus sp. | reverse complement strand
CAAAGCAATCCCCTCGGTTCGGGGTCAGGTCAATCTCAATAAGCGCGTCATCCAGCGCCAGGTAGTCCTTTAGATTCGCACCAACCGGGGCGTCACTGGGCAGCGCCATTAGCCCCTCACGCTCGTCGGCCAGCCCCAATTCGTCGGCGCCGCACAGCATGCCAAAGGACTCGACACCGCGCAGTTTGGCTTTCTTGATTTTGAATCCCGCATCCAGGGTCGCGCCAACCCGAGCCAATGGAGCCACCAAGCCCACCTCGGCGTTCGGAGCACCGCACACCACCTGGTGCACAGAGGCACCGTCGTTGACCTGGCAGACCCGCAATTTATCTGCATCTGGGTGCGGCTCAACCGACTCAATCCGCGCTACCACCACGTCGTCAAAAGGTTTGCTGGGCGCCTCGACGCTGTCCACTTCCAGGCCGGCAAAGGTTACCAGCGAGACAATTTCATCGGTTGTTTCACTCGGGCTGACCCAGGTGCGTAACCACTGTTCACTTACACGCATGTTGGGCTCCTTAGGCGCTGAATTGTTTCAAGAATCGGAGATCGTTTTCAAAGAACAACCGCAGATCATTGACGCCATATCGCAGCATCGCCAACCGCTCGACGCCCATGCCAAAGGCGAATCCGCTGTATTGCTCGGTATCGACGCCTGCATGACGGAAGACTTCGGGGTGCACCATTCCACAGCCCATGACTTCCAGCCAACCCGTGCCCGAACATACCCGGCAACCATCGCCGCCACAGATCACGCACTCCATGTCCACTTCCGCACTCGGCTCGGTAAAGGGGAAATAGCTGGCGCGGAAACGCACTTGCAGGTCCTTTTCAAAAAACACCCGCAGAAACTCGGTCACGGTGCCCTTTAGGTCAGCCATGCTGATGTTTCGGTCAACCACCAAGCCCTCGACTTGGTGAAACATAGGACTGTGCGTGACGTCATAGTCACAGCGATAGACACGCCCAGGCGCAATCACCCGAATCGGCGCGCCCTCGGCCAACATGGCGCGAATCTGAACCGGCGACGTATGGGTGCGCAGCAACTGACCGTCGGGAAAATAGAACGTATCGTGCATCGCCCGCGCGGGGTGGTGCGAAGGAATGTTCAGGGCTTCGAAGTTGTGCCAGTCGTCTTCAATTTCAGGCCCCTCGGCGACCGAGTAACCCACCGACGCAAAGAATTGCTGCATCCGTTCCATGGTCTTTGAGACCGGATGCGCGGTGCCGGCCGTGCGATTCCGACCCGGCAGACTGACATCAATGGTCTCCGCCGCCAAACGGGCCTCAAGCGCCAAGGCCTTCAGGTGCCCCTGCCGCTCGGCAATCGCCGCCTCGACCGCTTGCTTGGCTTTGTTAACCGTCGCCCCGGCCGCCTTGCGCTCGTCTGGCGCCATCTGACCCAGGGCTTTGAGCTGGCTAGTCAACTCACCTTTTTTTCCCAAGTACTGGACCCGGAGCGCTTCCAACCCGTCAATCGAGTCGGCGGCTTCAACGGCAGCCAATGCCTGGTTTTGAATCTGTTCAACTTGCATGGAGTACTCTTTTTTGGAGCGTCGTTATTAGCGTGACAAATTTTTCCGCGTTTAAAATGAAAAAAAGCCCGGCACAGGTGCCGAGCTTTTTCCCGAGCAAGCCAACGGCAATTAAGCCGCCAATGCTTGTTTGGCTTTTTCCGCAATGGCTGCGAAAGCTGCCTGCTCACGCACCGCCAAATCCGCCAACACCTTACGGTCCAGCATGATTTCTGCGCGCTTGAGGCCATTCATGAAGCGGCTGTAGCTCAGACCGTTGATGCGGGCCGCAGCGTTGATACGCGCAATCCACAGACGACGGAACTGACGCTTGCGCGTGCGACGGTCACGATAAGCATATTGACCTGCTTTGATGACCGCCTGCTTGGCTACGCGAAAGACGCGTGAACGCGCTCCGTAGTAACCTTTGGCTTGCTTCAGAATCTTTTTGTGACGACGGCGGGCTTGTACGCCCCGTTTTACACGTGCCATATCCTATATCTCCCGCTTACTTAGTGTAAGGCAACATGCGTGGTAGCAGTTGCGCATCACAGGCTTTGACCTGGTCCATTCCACGCAAGTTACGCTTACGCTTCGTCGACTTTTTGGTCAGGATGTGGGCACGGTTAGCCGCGCGGTGTTTCCAGCCCTTACCGGTTTTTTTAAACCGCTTCAGAGCCCCCGAGTTTGTCTTAATTTTAGGCATTTTATTCCCTCTTCAGGATTGCAATGAGCAGGACCGGGGGGCCCTACTGCATTGAGCCAAGTCCGTTAGGACTTTCCTTTTCGCGACTTAGGCGCGAAAACCATCACCATCTGACGCCCTTCCAGGGTCGGACGGCTTTCTACATTGGCGATTTCCGCCAATTCTTCTTCCACCCGGTTGAGCAACTTTACGCCCAAATCCTGGTGTGCCATCTCACGTCCACGGAAACGGATGGTGACTTTCACTTTGTCACCGTGATCCAAGAACTCGATCATATGCTTGACCTTAATCTTGTA
>CALKMT010000001.1 GCA_938091715.1 uncultured Litorivicinus sp. | reverse complement strand
CTGAAGTAAGACAGTCCTTGGGCTTCGGCCCAACGGATCGAAAGAGCCTCGGCATTGCCGGGGCTTTTTTTTGGTTTCGAAAGAGCAATCGCCTCGCTCGGTGCAACCTGCGGTTGCAAGTCCGCTCGGGCGATCGCCTTTCACCGGCGACGGTTTCGTTTAGGCAAACGGGTGGGGTTAAGGCGTACTAACGCCAAACCGTTCCGGGAGGTCGCCGATGGATTGAGTC
This sequence comes from uncultured Litorivicinus sp., assembly GCA_938091715.1. Classification (GTDB taxonomy): domain Bacteria; phylum Pseudomonadota; class Gammaproteobacteria; order Pseudomonadales; family Litorivicinaceae; genus Litorivicinus. Next base: position 3,806 of record CALKMT010000001.1, on the reverse strand, counting down.
GCTTTGCCACTTCAGTCGCTGGGCGAGATGACATGATTTTAAAGGCGCTTGGAGAGCGAGTCCGGCAGGCTTGCTATAAATGCGCTCTATCACGAGCCGACGCGCCGTAACATCATGTCATCTCTCCCTGTTTACAACGCCCTATGCCCCGCGTATAGTTCGCGCTCCTAATTTTTGGGGTAATTGCGCCCCTTAAATGTAAACCCAGGAGTAGACGCAGCGATGCAGAATCAGAAAATCCGCATTCGCCTGAAAGCGTTTGATCACCGTTTGATCGACGCCTCAGCATTGGAAATCGTGGACACGGCCAAGCGCACTGGTGCTCAGGTCAATGGCCCGATCCCTTTGCCGACGCGTAAAGAGCGTTACACCGTTCTGGTTTCACCTCACGTCAACAAAGACGCGCGTGACCAGTACGAAATGCGGACTCATAAGCGGATGCTCGACATTATCGAGCCCACTGATAAGACCGTAGACGCTTTGATGAAGCTGGATCTGGCAGCAGGCGTAGATGTTCAAATCAGCCTAGGCTGATTGATTATTCCAACCCGCTAAAAACCGGGCGGATGTTGGCGACAAACGGTGCGTATGTAGAACCGAAAAGGGCCATAGCGGGTGTAAGCCCCGTATGCAGACGGAATGGAGATAGCAAATGGCTATTGGATTGATCGGCCGTAAGGCCGGAATGACTCGGATCTTTACCGAGGAGGGCGTGTCAGTGCCCGTAACCGTTATCGAGGTCACGCCTAACCGCGTAGCCCAGGTTAAAACTGATGACACTGATGGCTACCAAGCCGTTCAGTTGACCGTTGGCGAGCGTCGCTTGTCACGTGTCTCAAAGCCCGTCCAGGGTCACGTCAACAAGAATGGCGTACAAGTGGGTCGTGGTTTCTGGGAATTGCGTGCAGACGGCCAGGAGTTGCCTGAAGTCGGTTCTGAGTTAACCGTAGACGCGTTTGAAGCGGGTCAGAAGGTTGACGTGACTGGCGAATCAAAGGGTAAGGGCTTCCAGGGCGCGATCAAGCGTTGGAACTTCTCCATGCAAGACGCCACTCACGGTAACTCATTGAGCCACCGTGCTCCCGGTTCTATCGGTCAGTGCCAAACGCCTGGTCGTGTCTGGAAAGGCAAGAAGATGGCCGGTCACATGGGTGCTGAGCGCGTTACTGTTCAGTCACTAGAAATCGTTCGTATTGATGCTGAGCGCAATCTGCTGTTGGTCAAGGGTGCTGTACCCGGAGCCGAGGGTGGGGACGTCATCGTCAAGCCGGCCGTGAAAATTAAGCGTTAAGGAGTCGAGTGATGGAAATTCAAATCGCCGGCGGCGGCGCTACACAAGTTTCAGACGACGTATTTGGTCGTGACTTTAACGAGTCGCTGATCCACCAGGTCGTTACTGCATTTATGGCAGGTGCTCGTCAGGGCACCAAAGCTCAAAAGACACGTTCTGACGTTTCAGGTGGCGGTAAGAAGCCATGGCGTCAGAAAGGTACTGGCCGCGCCCGTGCCGGCACGATCCGTAGCCCTATCTGGCGCTCGGGTGGTGTTACTTTTGCTGCACGTCCTCGTAACCATGAGCAGAAAGTTAACCGCAAAATGTATCGCGCAGCAGTGCGCAGCATCTTGTCAGAGCTGGTTCGTCAGGACCGTCTGATTGTGGTTGAGAATCTGGATCTGGTCGACGCAAAGACCAAATTGATGGCCGCCAAGCTGAATGAGCTGGGCTGCGATCGTGGTGCTTTGATCGTGACCGAAGAGCTGGACGCAAATGTGTTCCTGGCTTCGCGCAACATCCCTTACGTCACAGCAGTCGACGTAGCGGGCGTGGATCCGGTTAGTTTGGTGGGTTTCGATAAGGTCGTCATGACCGTCGAAGCGGTCAAGCGCATCGAGGAGAACCTGGCATGAATCAAGAACGCGTATATCAAGTGCTAGTTGCTCCGCACATTTCCGAAAAGGCCACATTGGTTGCTGAAGCTCACAACCAGTACGTCTTTAAGGTCGCGCCTGACGCAACTAAGCGTGAAATCAAAGCGGCGGTTGAGCAGCTGTTCGAAGTAACAGTGACCAAAGTCAACACCGTGAATATCAAGGGCAAGACCAAGCGCACCGCGCGTGGTTTTGGTAAGCGCAACGACATCCGCAAGGCCTACGTGACCTTGGCTGAAGGCCAAGAGATCGAGCTGGGCGGCGAATAAGGGAAGTAAAATGCCTGTAATTAAGACTAAACCTACTTCTCCGGGCCGTCGTCACCTTGTCAAAGTGGTCCATCCCCACTTGCACAAGGGTGCTCCGTACGCGCCTCTGCTAGAGAAGAAAAGCAAGACCGGTGGTCGTAACAACCGCGGTCGTATTACAACGCGTCACGTGGGCGGCGGTCACAAGCACCACTACCGTGTTGTCGATTTTAAGCGCAACAAAGACGGTATCCCCGGCAAGGTTGAGCGTATCGAATACGATCCGAACCGTAGCGCACACATCGCGTTGGTGTTGTACGCCGACGGCGAACGTCGTTACATCTTGGCGCCCAAAGGCGTGTTCGCTGGCGACGCAGTCCGCTCAGGTGCAGACGCACCGATGAAGCCGGGCTCGTGTTTGCCGCTGCGTAACATTCCGGTCGGCTCGACCATTCACAACATCGAACTACGCCCGGGCAAGGGTGGCCAGATCGCACGTTCAGCGGGCACCAGCGCTCAGTTGGTCGCGCGGGAAGGTGCTTACGCCACTGTGCGTCTACGTTCAGGTGAGATGCGCAAGATCCCGACCGAGTGCCGAGCCACTCTGGGTGAAGTATCGAACTCCGAGCACAGCTTGCGTCAGTTGGGTAAAGCGGGCGCCTCGCGCTGGCGCGGTATCCGTCCGACGGTTCGTGGTGTTGTGATGAACCCCGTCGATCACCCCCATGGTGGTGGTGAGGGTCGTACTTCAGGTGGCCGTCATCCGGTTACACCTTGGGGTATGCCGACCAAGGGTTACAAGACGCGCAAGAACAAGCGTACCGACAAATTCATCGTCCGCCGTCGCGGCCAGAAATAAGGAGAGAGATAGATGCCTCGTTCTCTACGCAAGGGACCGTTCATCGACCTTCACCTTCTTAAGAAGGTCGAGGTTGCGAGCGAAAACAACGACAAGCGCCCGGTTAAAACCTGGTCTCGTCGCAGCATGATCATTCCGACCATGGTAGGTCTGACGATTGCCGTTCATAACGGTCGTCAGCACGTTCCGGTATTCGTTACCGAAGAAATGGTTGGCCATAAACTAGGTGAGTTTGCACCGACCCGTACCTACCGTGGTCACGCAGCTGACAAGAAAGCCAAGAAGGGACGTTAAGCATGACTGAAGTAGCAGCAAAACTTCGCGGTGCCCGTCTCTCGGCGCAGAAAGCTCGTCTGGTTGCTGACCAGATCCGCGGAAAGAAGGTAGAAGAAGCCCTCGACATCCTGGCTTTCTCAACCAAGAAAGGCGCCGCCATCGTTAAGAAAGTGCTCGAGTCAGCTGTGGCTAACGCCGAGCATAACGAAGGCAAAGATATCGACGATTTGGCGGTATCAACCATTTTCGTTGACGAAGGTATGACCATGAAGCGCATCCGTCCGCGGGCCAAAGGCCGTGCAGACCGGATTCTTAAGCGTTCATGTCACATCACCGTCAAGGTTTCGGAAGTTTAAGGAGCGTTTGCAATGGGTCAGAAAGTACACCCCAACGGCATCCGGCTCGGAATCGTCAAGGACCACCAGTCTGTATGGTATGCAGACAAGTCCAAGTACGGCGAAACCTTGCTGAGTGACCTGAAAGCCCGAGCATTC